>NZ_CP047030.1:2405000-2560000 GCF_009796825.1 Algibacter sp. L3A6 | reverse complement strand
ATTATGTTTTTTGATATACTACTGTATTTTTTGTTCCTTTTTTTAAGTCTGGTTAGAACTAATAGGTGTCATTTTTTTTTAAATTTCAGGTAAATAAAATGATAACTCAATTTATCCTTATATAGAGAGACATGCGTTTATTTTAGTTTTGATATTATTTACTACCTTATATATAGGTACAACTATTTTATTGTTTCCCTTTTTATGTCTACCTACATATAATAGGTGTTTATTAATTCGATAGTACTTCTTCCCTATTTTAGTTTACTCCTATTATATAGCATTATACGTTTTGTAAACTAAAACTATATTTTGGTTTAAAAAGAGATTCTGCAAACTAGCCCTGCGTTAGGGATTGAACGGCATGTTTGAGCTCTTTTTGTGTGGTTGCGCCTATGCAACACAAAAAAGCGAGTAGTGAAAGCCCGACTCTAGCTATACCACTAAAGGTGTAGTTAGAGTAACGCCCTAATAAAAACCTAACTCAACCAATTTATTCCTTTTTTACAGTTTTTCTTTAAAACTTAAATTTTAATTACGAAAACACATAAAAAGATAATTAAAACACAACATTTTATGATAAACTCAAAATATTCAATTATCAATTTACCTAGATTAGAGGTTTAAATTTAAAAACACATAATTTATGGTAGCTTAAATTTTTGAAGTGATAATTTAAACAAGGCTCTGACTGAAAACCTTTTAATTTTTTGAGCTATAGTCTATATTTAAAGGATACGAACCTTTATTTATAGAACATGCGAATAGGTATTATTATTGGTAGAATTGGCGGCGTGGACGGTGTTGCGCTAGAAACTGAGAAATGGATTGATGTATTAAAAAAATTGGGACATGAGGTGTTTATTATGTCTGGAGAATTTGAGTCGTGGACTATGGATTACGATCATGATTACTTGTTTCCTGCTTTATCCTTTTTTTCGGTAGAGGCTGAATGGGGACAACGCAAAGCTTTTTATGAACCGGATAAAGATCCAGGACCATTGTTGGAACATGTTGAGAGTGCTTCGAACATGATTCATGATGCCATGGTTAAATGGGTGGCTGACAAAAAGATTGAGGTTTTACTTTCTGAAAACGCATCGGCACTACCCTGCCACCTTTCTATGGGGGTTGCCATTAAAAAACTGATTAAAACTACAGGCCTACCTATTGTAACTCATGATCATGATTTTCACTGGGAACGTGGTGAGCGCTATGTATCGGCTCATCCGGAAATTAACCAATATGTAGATGATAATTTTCCGTTGTTATTGCCTGATGTAAAACATGCCGTTATTAATACGTTTGGTGTTGAAACGTTTAAAAATAGATTTAACATAGATGCTACTTTAGTGCCGAATGTTATGGATTTTAATCGCATTTACGGCGTGCCAACTCCAGAAAATCAGTTTTTCCTTAAAGACTTAGGTATTACCGAAGATGAAATTGCCCTTTTGCAAGTTACCCGTATTGTGAGACGTAAAGGTATTGAGACTGCCATTTCTTTAATTGATAAACTGGATGATAAAAAACTAAAACTTGTTATTACTGGGAATAATAATGATGATGAAAATAAGGAATATTACAATGAATTAATAGACCAGATACATCAACTTAATTTATCGAGCCAAATAATATTTGCTGCAGATAAGGTTTTAGATCACAAAGACCTATCGGACGTTTATGCCCACGGTAGAGCTGCAACTTATTTTAGTACTTACGAAGGTTTTGGGAATGCTTTTGTAGAAACCGTACTTGCCAAAAAACCAATTTTTGTAAATAACTACAAACCGGTTTACATGCAGGACATTGGTAATAAAGGCTTTGAAACCGTAATGATTGAAGATGGCAACTTAACTCCGGATAGCGTGCAACAGATGTCTGACATTATATACAACCCACAACGTTGTTTAGAAATTGGTGAATATAACTTTGAGATAGGAAAAAAGTATTTTTCGTATGATGTACTAGAAGAAAAATTAAGCAGTCTATTTAAATTTTAAAAACAAATAATGATTAATAATAAAACAGCGAAAATACCTAACATATTAAATACATTAAGAAATGAAAAAATAAATACTTGGTTTGACCTCGGTTTATTTATTGATAAATTTAAAGAACAAAATTTAGCATCTGCCTTTAAAGGAAAGGCTTCTACTTTCGATGCTGAAATTGAAAAAGGTGGTGTTGCGTTTCTTACCTTTTACTTTACCATAGATGGTATTACGGTAGAAACGGAAAAATATGCCAAAATCTTTAAAAATATTTATCCCGGTATACCCATCCACTTTATTGCTGGAGATATAAAGGATGAAGCAGATGAGCTAATCCCAAGTAGCGCTTTTAAAAAAGTAATTCCAGAAATGGAAGCCTTTGATGCTTGGCCGCTATACGAAGATTTCTTTAATATAAAAATGGAACGTGGCAGTGAGGCTTACAATGCACTTATTGGGAAATTCTGGAAAGAGGTTTTAGTTTTAGTCGAAAAACTGGGTAGCTACATTGAGGAAAACGATATTTCGCTGTTGTATCTCATTAATGTTTGCTCGAATCCTGGAAATGTTTCACTGGCGCTTGCCACAGTTTTAATTTCGGAATATTTAGGTATTCCTGTAATAAACAACAATCATGACTTTTATTGGGAAGGCGGAAATAGAAAGGAAGACATTGCAAAGAAAGGCTTAAAAAAAGGCCCGAGAGATTTCTTTTTTCATAATGCACATATTGGCGAATTTTTCTCTGTTATAGAAATGGTTTACCCATGGGAAAGTCGTTCGTGGATGAATGTAAATATTAATAAAATGCAGCAAGAGCATCTTATTAATATTAATGGTCATAACCCTGCAAATGTAGCCTTACTCGGGACTGCTGTAGATACCAAAATGCACCAAATGAGTAAACGTGATATTATAAAAGCGTTTATGCAAGTATCTACCATTTTTGCTAATGAAAAAGACACCATTACCGTACATACTGCTGCTCACCATAAAGACAGTGAACGCTCACTAAAACCAATACTTTTAGGACATAAAACTATTAAAAATTTTGATTTTGTAAATAATAACATCGTATTTCTACAACCTACACGAGTAATTAGTAGAAAATCTATTGAGCTTAACTTTAAGCTTATTAAACGTTTGTTTTCTTACGACTCCTTTGCTGAGAAATTTTCTACTAATCCGCAGTTAAAATTATCACTCATAGTTTCTGGTCCTATTCCTCATGGCCAGCAAAATTACTATCGCGATTTAAAAGGAGATTTTACAAATTTCCTTAAGGAACTTCCAAAGGAATACAAATCTCGTGTATTACTCGGCTTTCTATTTAGTGAATTTGATAAAAACGAGTTTAAGAAAAAATACAAGAAACCTTTAAATATTGAACAACTATACGATGTTGCTTCTCTAATTTTATTACCAAGCCAAACCGAAGGACGTGGCTTACCCATTATAGAAGCTGCAGCTTGTGGAACACCCATATTTTGTAGACAATATGAACCAAGGGAAGTTTACGACCAAGTAATTGGTAGACATTTAGATGAATCTCTACGTTTAAACGTTTTAGAATTTAAAGGCTCTAAAGTCCCTAAATTACTAGCCGAGAAAATATGCGACCACGTGTTTTATCCACAAAACCGAATGGTAGATGTTACACATAACCGAAGCGTAATTAATAAACGTTACAGCATCGAATCGTTAGAAAAAAACATGCGATATATTATTGAGCGCATGTGTTTACAACTAGATGCCTTAGGCAGTGAAGATAATACGCAAGTTGTTACCTTATTAAAGGCGTATAAAAAATCGGTTGAATTTGAAAACGAAGATTTAAACGTTATTCTAAACAAAAAAACAAGACATTATTTACCAGGCTATGGGCGCTTGTCTTTTATGCTGTATTTAAAATCTTTAATAGACCCTAGTTTTTTTAGAGTTGAAGAGCAGCTTGTAAAAGGAAAAGTAATGCGCTATGCTAGAATGATGGAAAACGATATTCCGGATTTAGTAAACACTAATTTGCAACAGATCCATAAATACTACAATGCAATTGATGATATTTTTAAATATGTAGATGGTGAAATTTCAACCAGACATGATCATGCGCTAACCTACAGACATAGAAACAAAAAATCTTTTGCATATCAGGCTTTTACATATCAGGAAGTAACAGGCTTAGTGAATATGATTTATAATGATATTTTTAAACCTCAACATTTAGCCGATTTAACTTTGGCTCCACAGTTTTTTGCAGATTGGGAATTGGCTCTTTTTCAATTAACCAACAGTAAATACTTAGGTATAGATGATCGAAAAATACTAACAACCAATTTAAAGAAGAATGTTCCCAAAGGGTATTTCCCTGGACGATACATTAAGCATGAGTTAGAATATTTTGTTCTACAGCCCATTCGTGCTCAATTAAAATTAACTATAGAAGAGGAACTTACAGAAAAAGTTCTACAAGGCAGCGTAGATTCTCTAGAAAAGATATATATATTTATCCATGAGCCAAGAATAACCAAGTGGTTTTCTAGTGCAAACATTAAAGAATATTTAGAAAGTGGTAAAGAACCAGAATTGGGTTTACTATATAAAGCAGGCGTTGTTCAAATAGTTGAAACGAAACAATGGTCGGAAGGTGTACATTTTCCGCAAATGGGACCAAAAGCCATCAAAATTTTAAGAGACATCAAAGAAGCAAATGGTTTTTTAATAACCAACGGTGAATATTCTGCTATGATGACTGACATTATAGAAATTGATCACTTCCATATTGGTAAGGTTTTATATGAAATGACTGCCAAAATTATGGGCATACCAAAAGATAGTGGTTTTATTCAATTTGTACCAGCAGCTGTCCGAACTACTTTGGCCTACCCTACTCCAATTCAAACCGCAAAAGATTTTAACTTAGCTTTAAAAAGCGATGATTTTACCGAACTAAAAAATACTATTGGAGAAAAAGAGTTATTTAAAATAATTTCTACTGATGCCATAGAAAACGGAACGCCAATTATTAAACTTCTTGAGCAAATAAAAGAAGGTTTGAAAGAAACTAAAACTGCAGAAAAAGTGAAATCTTCTTTCGCAGGTGGTGTTTATAGCGATGGTTTACCTTGGAGTGGTGTATTAGCCGAAATTGATACCAAACAGCATAAATGGAAATTTGCAGCACATATTGCAAATAAAGAACCTAAAAATGTACCTGCTCTAATTAAGGAATATAAGAAGAAAAGTAAAAATCCTAATAAAATAGAACTCGCCTGGAATGGTGGCTATATTTTAAATCCTGAGTTAGTTGGCAAACTTGGACTACCTGAAACCTATATTGGTTCTCCTTTAGGTTTATTGATTATGGACAATAAAGTGTTTTGTCCGCCATTATTTAACAAACCAGCCTTTATAATTTATAAAAATGGTGATGTTGATATCAGGAAAGTAAATTGTGAAGCTGGTTTAATTGTAAAAGGTAAACAAAAAAATATTGTTCTTAGTGCGAATAATTATAACAAGCATAGCGATTCCGAGGCTTGCTTTTACGATTTATCTTATTCTGAAGAAACCTTTAAAGGAAATGGAAATGTTATTATCAGAATTGCAGGAAATACTGTAAAACAAATTATTAAAACGAAAGCAGGTGAATCTGTTCCCGCTATTTCCGTCGGTATTACTTTATCCATTCCTTCTAAAATTTTCTCTAACACCATGTTTAAAGAAGGCATACCTTTAGACATTCAACTTTTAGAGCCAGAAACCAATCCTTTTAAATGGAATGAGATTTCGTATGCTATCGAAGCTGGCCCTATGCTAATAGACGGCGGAAAGCAAATTTTAAATATGGAAGATGAAGGTTGGAAAACCTCTAACTCTATTAAAACACAAGCCGCTAGGTTAGATTTCACAGATATGCGCGGACCAAAAATTGCCGTAGGTATTACAAAAGAAGGTAAGCTTATGGTGCTTATGGTTAATGGAAGAATTAGAGAATCGGTTGGGGCTACTCATTTCGATATGGTTGATATTCTTTTAAAATATGGTATGGATAAAGCTATGGGATTTGATCCAGGAGGAAGTAGCACCTTAGTAGTGGATGGAAATATTATGAATATCTCTCCTTACAATAAAAACTACGAGAAAGATATTTACTCGTTACCTCCAGAACCTAGATTTGTAGCTAATGCTATTATGGGTTGGATTGATGAATAGTTTTGAAAAGTCAATCAGATAACCTCGAACCAAATATTAAAAAGCCACTTTCTATAAATTTAGAAAGTGGCTTTTTAATTGTATTTATTTAATAGTATAAAGAGAAACTAGGATTTAAAAAAAACAACCTAAATCGCTTCAATATATTTTCGTGTGGCTCGTTTTAAATTTTCAGATAATGATTTTAACCAAATAAGTTGATTTGGTATTAAATAAGCTTCCTGCAAGTGGTGCATATCTCTAGTACTAATTTCGGTATTACCTTTTTTAATATTTTTATCTCTTTTATGAGAAAGATGCTGAAACGTTTTTAATAGTACATCTTCTGCTTCTTTAATCGACTCCGCATCACTTTGTTTGATAATAGGCTTACCTTCTAATAAAGCACAAGACATTTGCAATGTATCTGCTATTTTAAGAACCATAACATCAAATTCTTTAGAAGCTGAAGTCGTTTTATGATTAACAATAAAACTACCTATAGAGGCTGTAGCAGAAACCATAGTTTGATTTAGAGTGACTAAACTATATATAAGTTGAAATTCCCTTTGTTTAGATTTAGGATCTTGTGTTAACCTTTGAAAAGCCGCATTTAAATTACTTATTGCTAAAAAAGCATCTTTTCTAGCGACTTTATAAGCCAATTGGTTCTGTTTTTTAGCGTGGTATAAATCTTTTGTAGCAAGTAAATAACATGTATTTTTCTTTACTGCATCATGAAGTACATCTTTTAAATTGTTAACCTCCCAACTTGGCCATAATAAATAGTTCGCTACTATAGCAATAATTGCTCCTATAATAGTATCTATAACACGATATTGTATAACTTCGAAAGCATTCGGGTTTATAAGCGAGTAAACAAAAATAACATTGATTGTAATTAACGCCGCCGCAAATTTATAATTCTCCTGAATTAATGCGAATGCAAAAATGAGTGATACAATAGCTAATGTGGCGTAAACAATAACATTTTGTGTTAATAGCACAATACTAATTGCAACAGAGGCTCCTATAAGTGTGCCAATAATACGATCTTTAGAACGCTCTTTGGTTAAACCATAATTAGGGCGCATAATTACCAAAATGGTCAAAACTATCCAATACGTATTATGGATTTCTAAAACAGTACCTAGTATAAAAGCAAACAATACTGCTACGGTAAAACGCAGAGCATGCCGAAATAAATTAGAACTAAAACTAAGGTTTTGAATAATAACATTTAACCTATATTCTTGCAGCGTTAAAAACTGACTAGCATCTTGTCTTTTTAACGACACCTTAGAAGCCTCTCTTACATTGGCCATAACACGTCGAATAGCTCTTACTTCTTCTAGTAATAATTCTTGATAATCATATAGGTTTTTTAAAACTAATGCGCCTTCTCTTGCTTTTGGAAGAGTAACATCATCCACATAATCCGAAATTGCATCATTAGCTTTAGCTAGTGCCTCCAACAAAACATTCTTATTAGGAATTTTTCGTTTTTGAATAAGCAAATCTGATAATTTTATCAAATGATTACCCAACACTTTATTCAAATTCTTAGATGCTTTCAGAAAGTCTTTCCTATCAAGAAACAATCTATCAATTTCATTATAATCTAGATGCTTTGCTTCAATAAGTTCGAATATATTTATGGTCGATATAAATATTAATAGTTGCTTTTCATCATAGTGAGAACGACCAGATTTCTTTCTTTCAACGTAGAGCACCTCTCTTAAAGTTTCGTGCTTTTCGTTAATCTGTGTTTGCAGTACTAAGGCTTCTTTTATAAGCGTTTCACGTTTATTCTTCTTAGTTAATAATCGCGCTCTTAATTTTAAATATTCTCCAATAAGCGCTAGCGTATCAGATAGTAATTGATTATTATCTTTTTTAGGTGCTAATTTCTGAAAGGTGAAGGATATCAATAAGTACCAAAGCCCACCAATGCCCATAAGCCCGATATGATTAAAAATCTCTTGAGGACTTTCTTTTTGAACTGCAAGCGCCAGCACCATGGATAATAAACCAGAAAAAGAAACTAACGAAGCTCTAAAGCCATACACCGATATAAGAGAAACCACAAAAGATATAATAGTGATAGCAATGAGTAAAGCCACTAAGTAAGGCTTAAAAAACAGTATTGTGCAAGTAACCAGCATGGTTAAGCCAATACTAATTAAAATGGCATTTACCTTTCTTTTTAAACTCCCCGGAATGTCTCCTGGTGCATTTAAAAACACACCAACCACTACAGATGGAGCCCACTCAGCATACCCCAAAATATACATAATAACCAAAGGTGTAACCACTGCAGTAGTTAGCCTAATACCTCTATATAAATTGGAGCCTCTTAAAAATAGCTCTACATTGTTTAAGTGTTTATTCAATATGCACGTTCTTACTAACAAAGATACTTTAATTCAAGCAATAGTCTTTGCAATAAATAAAACTCAAACAGTTACTTTCCTTAATTATACGTCTTTAATTATTCCAATTCAATCCTTCTTTACTCACATCTACCAATACCTCAGCATCAACAGGTTTTTGTTCGTTATTATGAATTACAGAAATATCACCAGTACTTTCAAAAATAACCGCTTTCACCTCATTAAAGTCGTGTACATTTGCCTCTCTCAGTTTCGCTATTAAATCGTCTTCACCAACATTACACGCCTTCAGTTTTCTATGAAGAATTTTACCATTCCACATAATAATTTGAGGCTTATTTGTAAATAGATTTTTAAAGAAATCTATTTTTCTAACCAGATAAGAGAACAAGGTTTGAAAACCAATAATAGCGATTAATGCAACAGCTCCTTTACCTAAAGAATAATTACTATTCATTATAATGGAGGCTAAAATAGATCCAACTGCAATGGTTGATGCAAAGTCGAAACTAGACATTTTAGCAAAAGTTCTTAAACCGAAAATTCTAGTTATAATAATTATTATTGAAAAAACACCTAATACGGAAAGTACTAAATTAATATAGTCTTGTAAAGTCATAAAATTTATTTAATGGTTCGTGCCTCAAATATATTTCAGAACTCTATAATCGATTAATGCTATTGATTTAATTTGTAACCGATATCATTTTAATGATAAAAACTTTAGATTCTTAATAGTTTTTCAATGTTTTTATTTTGAAGAAATTCGGAACAAAACTTTCAATGCGAATAAAACTAGCAATCGTGATACGCTTCAGCAAAGACCAACTTCTTCCCTGTTAGCTTTTCAATTTGTTCGGCATAAGCATCAAAAAATGAACATGCTTGATTAAAAATTGCATAATTATGCTTTCCGTTATTAAGTACAATTTCAAGATACGCACCTCCACTACCTTTTGCAGGTAGCACGTTCTGCACACAAAACGATTCTATTTCGTTTGTGCTAAATACTTGAGCAAATTCATTAGAAGAAAAACCTATCTTTTCATTTTCTCTATCTACCCAAATTACAGCACTTTCATTAAACACTTCACTAATTTCCTTTGGTCTACGCCTTATCCTTACATGGCGTTTATAATCTGTAGGTATTCCTACTTTTTTATCAAACACTAACGCTTCAGAAATTGTTAAACGTTTTTCATAATCGATATCCATTAATAATTCGGGATATTCCCTTCTATTTTCAATAGATAAAGAGGTATAACCACCATTAAATAGCCAATCGCTATCGTAAGTATAGCAAATAGACAAATTAATTCCTTTTAAGTCGAAGTAGATGTTTTTTTGATCGTCTCTTTCATAACCATAATTTTTATCATCAAAGTTTAGATCTCTTTTTAAAGTTTCTTTCAAATCATTATAACTTCTATCCGTTCCTAGGTTATCAAAACAGTTAGTGTAGAAGTTTAAAACAGCAACATCTTTTCGCTTATTATCAAAATAAGAGCCAAAATCGTTAAGTAGAATATTACCGATACGTATTTGATATTTAAATTTCAGTATGTTCTGGTTATAAGGTGATTTTTGAAAAAAAACATGCTCACTTTTCTCGAGTTCACTATACGTGGTGTTCCAGTTTATAAAATGCTTTCTGGGAGATTGAATCTCAAACCCAACTGCATAATCATTATAGCCTGTTGCTAGAATTTGATATGTAGGACTCTGTTGCTTCCTCCATATTACTTTTTTAAATTTCTCCTTTTTATTGATATTTTCAAAAAACGCAGCATCATCAAACTTAAACCTACTCGATAATGTTTCATAAACTTTTTTAAATCCTTTATAATTTACCGGAATATAATTTTGATGATAATCAAAAAGGAAAAGGCTCACCAAATTGTTCTGCCCTATAACAATGTAAGCGTATTGCAGATCATTTAAATTCACCTCACAGCTATATATACCATGGTTCCCATCGCTAATAATTTTATCATTTTCAATAGTTACAATGCCATCATCACCTTCTTTTGGAAAAACATTATCGTTCCCTAATTGATTTTTAAAAAGTTTATTGAAAAGATTCATTATTTGAATTGTAATAAATTATTGGTTCTATTTTTACTAAGGTTTTCAAAAAAATAAATTTCAATAGAAAACCCACGCAGAAATTACTTCCACATTATTATGTTATGAAGTAAAAATATAAATATTTCTTGCAGATTGAATCTATTGCGGTAATTGTTTTCTAAAGCCATTCTTGATTAAACAACGTACTTACCTATAAATAAAACCGTTAAACAAACAAAAACGAGAAAAAACATCATAAAACCGTAAGTTAAAGCTTCATTATCCTTAATAAATAGTTAAATTTGTTTCCCCTAAATACCGAACTAACTTTTATAATTATGATTAAACTCAAAAAAAACATGAGTAATTTCGATAGACTCGTAAGGTTTATTGTGGCCATACTCTTGTTATCTTTATTTTTTTTAGGTGAAATTAGAGGTATTATTGGCATTATCCTTATTGCGATTTCATTTATGTTTGCCTTTGCCAGTATAACTGCTTTTTGCCCTTTTTACAAAAGCGTTAATTTTAATACAAATAACAAAGACGATTACATTTAAGTATTACGAGACCTTTTTAAATTTACTCGCTCTCATTTTATCTTTTTTCAACTTACATTCCCTGTTTAAATAGATCTTTTAAGTTTTTCGGTAATTTTAAACCGAACTAACTTAGAGCATAGCGTGCTCTTTTCAGAATATAAAAACACGTACATAATACTCTTACTAACAAGCTATTATTTTTCGCTAAAACTCAGGATAATATTTCCTAACAGTATTAGTTATTCTTAAATTTGAAAATCAGCAATGTGTTTTATTTTTAAATTATGAAGAAAATTGATTCCTCTAGAAACCTTCTAGCCTATTTTGTGTTTTGTTTGGCTCCCATTTTAATGAACGGACAAACTTCAAAAAAAATTACAGATCAATGGATTGACAAAGATGAAGATGAAAACTATACTGCACGACACGAATGCTCTTTTGTGCAAGCCGGTGATAACTTTATACTTTTTGGAGGAAGAGAATCTGCGCAAACGTTAGAATTATACAATTTTAAAAATAACACCTGGAAAAAGGCAACCACTAAAGCGCCAAAAGAGTTTAACCACTTTCAGGCGACCTTGTATCAAGGTTTTGTTTGGGTTATTGGTGCATTTAAAACCAACGCTTTTCCTAAAGAAATACCTGAAGAGGCTATTTGGCTATACCATCCACCAACCGATAGATGGATAAAAGGTCCTGAAATTCCAGAAAACCGAAGACGTGGAGGTGCAGGTTTAGTTGTTTACAACAATGCATTTTATTTAATTGGAGGGAATACCATAGGCCATGATGGTGGTTACGTAAATTGGTTTGACACCTATAATCCCAAAACAAACACCTGGACGGTTTTACAAAATGCATCTCAACAAAGAGATCACTTTCATGCCGCAGTTATCGGTAATACACTCTATGCTGCTGGAGGTAGAAAGTCTGGTGGAGAAGGCGGTGTTTTTTCTCCCTTAATTGATGTTGTGGACACTTATAATTTTGACACAAAAACATGGTCTACTTTAAAAAATAATTTACCAACACCTAGAGCTGCGCCAGGCATCATGGCTTTTAACAACGAGTTGTATGTTATGGGTGGCGAAGGCGAGAAAAAAGGTCCTGCTTTTAAAATTGTAGAAGCCTATAATCCTGAAACTGGGATTTGGACAAATAAAGCACCAATGCTTTACCCTCGACATGGCTCTCAAGCTATTTTATCTGGTGAAGGTATTTATATTGCGGCCGGATCTCCAAAGCGAGCTGGCGGCAGACAACTTAACATGGAGGTATATAATAAGGACAAACCTAAAGGAAAAACCCTAACTGCTTCGGAACTCGTTACTCCTAAACAAATAAAAGTACAAACAAATGGTAATACATCTATTACCGTTAAAAATAAAAAGGGTAATACAGGTAGTTTTATTAGTGCTATTAAAATTACAGGTACAGGAAAAGATAATTATAAAATAGAATCTAAAACTGAGCACTTTTTAGTAGATGCTAACTCCACATTTAACATTGAGGTTAAACACCTTGGAAAACTATCTAATAAAAAAGCAACTTTAGAGATTGTTTACAATGGTGATATTGTTAAAACGATTGATTTAATAACGAAATAACTTAAGCTTATCTTATTTTCAAGATAAACTCTACTCCAACCAGGTTTTAAAATCTTTTACGCGCTCGCGTGCCACAATAACATCTTGCTCGTTGTAAGACCGTAACTTAATTTGTAACCTCGAATTGGTGTAACTCACCATATCTTTTATGGCATTAATGTTTACAAAGAATTTTCGATTTATACGGAAGAAGGTTTGTGGTTCTAGCTCGTCTTCTAATTGATCTAGCGTGCTATCTAACAGGTAATTTCTACCTTCTGTAGTATGCGCATAAGTGCCTTTGTTTTCGCTATAAAAACATTCAATATCATCTATATTAATAAGTTTTAGGTGCTGGCCTACTTTTATAGAGAAGCGCTTTTTATAAACGCGATCTATTGGGTTGACAAGTAATTTTTTAATGTCGTCGAAATCTAAGGTAACGCCTTGTTTTTGCGGTGCACGTTCTTTATACTTTTTTACGGCAACCTCTAAATCGTCGTCGTCAATGGGTTTTAACAAATAATCAATGCTGTTTAATTTAAAGGCTTGCAGAGCATACTCATCATAAGCTGTGGTGAAAATTACAGCGCTTTTAATTTCCACAGTTTCAAAGATTTCGAATGAAAGTCCGTCGCTTAATTGAATATCTAAAAATATTAAATCGGGATGTGGATTATTTTGAAACCATTCAATCGATTCTTCTACGGAATGAAGCATGGTTTCGGCTTCAATATTTAATACTTTTAGTTGACGTTGAAGTCGGCGTGCTGATGGTTTTTCGTCTTCTATAATAATGACTTTCATAGGTTTGTTTTTATATTCTGATTAATGATAACATATTATTTCTGCTAACACACATGACATCATTTTAATTGATACTTTACCTTGTTAATTGGCCCGCGTTAGGGATTGATGCGGCATCCTTTTTTGGTGTTTTAAAACGATACTTACTTAAAAAATAAGACTTCTGTTTTGAGTCAACAACTCTTTATTTAAACCCTAACCCAAAAAAGATATAGCGGAAAGCCCGACCCTTGGGTAACGCTCAAATTAATTAATCTGAGCTTTTTAAATACTATTCCCATTTGGTTTCATCTTTTTGCATGTATTCTCGAACTTTACGTTCTTCCCAACTTTTACTGAATAAGGCATTTTTACCAAACACACCTAAAGCATGAAAAGATAAGCCAATACCCCAGAAAAAAGCAGTGCTAAAGGTTCCAAAACTCCATAAATCGCTCCCTGAATTAAAGGCTACCATACCTATTAAAAAGAAATTAATTACAACGTAGAAAAAGGCATGCGAGTAAAAGCCTTTAAGCTCTTTTATTCGTTTTTCGGCACGTAGGTAAGCGTCTTCTTTTTCAAAATCGGTATTGTTATTATTGTCTATTCTTTCCATGATGTTTTGTTTAAAGGTTTGTAAAAAACTAAATTCTAGTTCCATTTATTTTGTTCGTTACGCATAAACTCGTCCATTTTGCGCTTTTCCCAGTTTCTGCCAAAAAGGCCATTCTTCACGAATACTCTGTAGGCATGAATACATAAACCTATACCCCAACCAAACATGGGAAACCAGAACCACTGTACGTTCCAGAAGGTTTTATAATTTACAAATACTAAAAAAGGAATTACCAAACAGTAGGATAAAAGGCTGTAATAAAAACTTTTTAACTCGTCTACATGGTTGCGTGCGCGTAAATATTGATCGTTTATTTGTGATTTATGTGTGTGCATGATTGTTGTTTTTTTTGTGAGCATCGGGATGCTTACCGCAAAGGTGCTCGCTTGTTGATTAATGTGTATTGTTTTACTAGTTAAGAGTTTGTAGCGCTGTTTAATATTATTTAAACCTACACCTGTACTCTTTTTTACTATTTGTTTGGGTTGTAGATTATTTTCTACTACCAGATTTCCGTTGCTTTCGTAAATTTTAATATGCAATGGTTTACTACTTGTTACCATGTTGTGCTTTACCGCGTTTTCTAATAATAGTTGCAGAGATAGCGGTACCACTTTGCTTTCTGGGTTTTGAGCTGTTTCTGGCATTGTGAAAACTATACTGTCTTCAAAACGCATTTTAAGCAGTAACATATAGGTTTTCGCAAATTTAAGTTCTTCGTTAACGGTTACTAATTCTTTACTTTTTTGCTCTAAAACATAACGATATACTTTAGATAATGAGGTTGTAAACTTTTGAGCATTTACCGGGTTTTCTTCTATTAAACTGCTTAATACATTTAAACTATTGAACAGAAAATGTGGATCTAATTGATTTTTTAAAGCATCGAACTTAGCACTTGCTGTACCTGCGATTACCTGTTGTTCTTTTATTCGGTTTTGCTGATAGCGGTTGTAAAAAAACACCACGTGAAACCCAATAACAATGGTTAATGTGATCCATAAACCAAACTGATAATTTTGCCATTTTTGATTGGCTAAAAAAACACTAAAGGTGTTTCCGAAATAAAAAACGTTTGTTACCGCACGCATAATAAAGAGACCAACTAGTGTTATTACTGTAGATCCGGCAATACCAATACCTATACGTTTTAGATAATCGGTTCGTTTCCAGTTTTTCTGTTCGAGGTAATCGAAAAAGAACATATTTGAATACCCTAAAACAAAAGCGTAAAGCTGATAAAAAACAAAACTGGTTAGTAAATCGTTAAAAGTTTTATACTCGAACCCATTGTATAAATAACTTCCAATTAAAAACACCAAACACCCTAAGATAAAAGTGATTAAAATATATTTTATTGATTTTGTCATGCTTTGCTTTTAATAGATTGGTTTGCTTAAATTTTAGTAATCAGTTTTAAATCGCTACCTCTAATTTTAATAATACTCTGTTCCATAATTGTTCGTGTTTTGATTATTGATACTACAAATATCGAACAGAACTATGAGTTTTTTAAAATTGAATTACCCAACTGTATTTTTTTTATGCTGAATTGTAATTTACAAAAAAAAAGCAGCCTAAAAAATATTTTAGACTGCTTGACTATAACTAGATGACTTTTATTATTAGCCCTCGTACTTAAAGAATATTGGCACGGCATAAGCTACTTTTACTGGTTTGCCGCGTTGTTTACCTGGTTGCATTTTTGGTAACTTACCAATAATACGCTCTGCCTCAGTTTCTAAAATTCTATCCGGACCTCTAGAACGAATATTAGTAGTAACACCTTTAGAATCTATAATAAAGATGACTGATACACGACCTTGAATTCCCATATCTAATGCGGCTTGTGGATAAGTAAAGTTTTTAACCACGTGTTCTTGCATTTTTTTCTGAAAACAATCTTTAGTTTTTTGTTTGTCTAAACCTTCGCATCCAGGAAAAATAGGTACATCTTCAATTACAGCAAAGGCAACCTCTACTTCTTCTTCTATTTTCTCTACAATAACATCGCCTACTGCAACAATGTGTTCTGAGATGGCATCATCTTGTCCTGTTTCTGTACTTTCGAAAACAGTTTCTTCAATATCTACTAGGTCTTCTACTACCTCAATCGTTTGCGTAATTACAACCGGAGCTGCTGCTGGAGGAGGAGGTGTAGCTGCTTTTACAATAGGAATATCGTCCTCATAGATTACTTCCATGTCTAAAACATCCATTGCAATTTCATCTTGCGCATCGTAAGTCTTAAATTCTAAGGCTTGCCAAGACAAGAATAACATCAAATTAAGTCCGATAGCGAAATATAAACTGCTATTACGACCAATTTCTAATTGTGGGTTCTTTTTAACTTCCATGACTACTTATTTTGATACTATAAAATTATTGTAATTAGCAAAAATCAACTATGATAATTATCATATTCTCTCAATACCCTTCAAATAATTAAGAAATCCAATAAATCAATTCGCCTTAGAAACAAAAAAAAGCCACTCCAAAGAGCAGCCTATTAGCATTTTATATTATAAATAAGTATTCTTATTTTATTTCATTCAGAATAAAATCCAACATTATCTAGTTAAACGTCCCGATTTGTTTCCACCTAAAATCCCCATCACTTCTTTTACTGTTGCTAAATTTACATCACCTTCGTATGTATGTTTTAAAGCACAGGCAGCACTTGCAAATTCAATGGCTTTATAATCATCGTCTAGTTTCTGTAAACCATAAATAAGTCCAGCTGCAAAAGCATCTCCTGTACCTATTCTATCTACAACGTGTGTAATATCTAAATCTTCGGTTTCTCTAAATTCAACACCATTCCACATTCTAGCACGTATTTTATGCCAAGATGCGTTTACGGAAGTCCTAATTTTATCACAAACTTTTTCTATAGAAGGAAATTCTTTTATTAATTGTTTACTCGCTTCAATAAAAGCTTCGTTAGAGTAATTATATTCAGTACCCAAAACTTCATTTATTTCATTTATACCACCTATAAAAATGGTAGAATAATGAAGTAATTCTGTTAAAGCTTCTTTTGGATCCTTATCATATTTCCATAATCCGCTTCTATATGTAGGGTCGGCAGAAATAGTAAGTCCTTTTTCTTTTGCTAAAATTAACCCTTGTTTTAAAGTATCAAAACTTCCTTGTGTTAATGCAGGTGTAATTCCCGTCCAGTGAAACCATTTTCCATCGTCTAAAGCACGTTCCCAATTCACCATAGAAGGTAAAATCTCTGAGAACGAAGAATGTGAACGATTATACGAAATATTACTTGGGCGCATTACAGCCCCTACTTCAAAGAAATAAACACCTAACGGACGTTTAGATAAACTTATAGACGAGGTATCTACACCAAATTTATTAATATAAGACAATGCCGTTTCTCCAATAAAATCGTCGGATACCGCACTAATATGCCTCACATTACCTCCAAAATTAGCAATGGAAATACCCACATTTAACTCGGTACCTCCAAAATAAAATTCAACCATGTTAGATTGAATAAATTTTTTGTGTCCACGAGGTGAAATACGCATTAAAACTTCTCCAAAGGTGATTACTTGACTCATAAATATACATCTAAAGTTATTCGAACAAATTTAACATTTGATTTTGGCAATACTCAGTAAACCTTTGATTATTTTGACTTAATTACATAAATCGCACCTTATTTGTAAGCTTATTAAAATTAGAGTAAATTCGTAACGCATCTACTAACAAAACATAAATTCGTTTTATTAATTATGAAAATTATTGCCACCAACCTTGCTAAACCAACAACAATAATTTGGAACAAAAAGGAAGTCGTTACTGGTATTTATAAAACACCAACGGCCTCTCCTATTTTTCTTGGCAAAACCGATGTGGATAACGATGAAGTAACCGATAGAAAATATCATGGTGGTTTATTTAAAGCTTGTTACCTTTTTTCTGAAAAACATTATGATTATTGGAAAAGACGCTACCCCGATTTAGAATGGAATTGGGGTATGTTTGGAGAAAACTTAACCGTTTCTAATTTCGATGAATCGGAAATTTATGTAGGCAACATATATAAAATAGGAGACGCTTTAGTACAAATAACGCAACCTCGTGAACCTTGTTTTAAATTGGGTGTGAAATTTAATGACCAAAATATACTTAAGGCATTTATAGACCATGGATTTCCAGGCTCTTATATTAGAGTACTAAAAGAAGGTTTTGTAAAAACAGGAGACCGTATGGTTTTACAAGAAGAAGCTAAAAACTCTTTAACCATAACCCAAATGTATCAATTGCTATACGCTAAAGAAAAAGACCAAGATTTACTGAAACGCGCTATAGAAAATGATGCCCTTCCGGAGAAAAAAAGAAACAAATTAGCTGCATATTTAAAATAAGCTGAAGCGGTTTATAGTATCTTTGTAGCAAATTATTAATACATGTCATTTAAAGACTTACAATTAAATCGCCCAATTTTAAGAGCCGTTGCCGAAGCAGGTTACGACAATCCAACCTTGGTACAAGAAAAAACCATCCCTTTGGTTTTAGAAGGAAAAGACGTCATTGTTTCTGCACAAACAGGAACAGGAAAAACGGCTGCCTTTGCGCTCCCTATTTTACAGCGCTTATTTAATAACCAAGAAGCTCCTAAAAAAGGTAAAAAAATTAAAGCTTTAATTATTAGTCCTACTCGCGAGTTGGCTATTCAAATAGAGAATAACTTTAAAACCTATAGCACATATACAAACTTAACAACCTCTGTTATTTTTGGCGGTGCACCTATCGAACCTCAAAAGGACGTGTTAAAAAAAGGTATAGACATTCTAATTGCTACACCTGGACGTTTACTAGATTTACATAAACAAGATGCTTTAAATTTAGATTATGTAGAAACACTTGTTTTAGATGAAGCCGATTTAATGCTAGACATGGGCTTTATTGACGATGTTAAAAAAGTAGCCCGCCTTTGCACCAGCGAAAAACAAATTTTATTGTTTTCTGCAACTATCCCTTATAAGGTAGAGCAATTGGCAAACACGATATTAAACGAGCCAGAACGTGTAGAAGTTGCACAAAACTCTTCTACTTCAAAAAACGTAAACCAACTACTCTATTTTGTACCAAAACAAAATAAAATAGAATTAGGTTTACACCTACTACGCAATACTATTAAAGGAAACATCATCATTTTTAGACGTACTAAATTTGGTGTAGAAAAACTTGAACAAACCTTATCTAAAAATGGTTATAAAGTAGAAAGTCTTCATGGTGATAAAAGTCAAACTGCTCGACAAGATGCCTTATTACGTTTTAAGAAAGGCGAAGTAAATATTTTAATTGCTACAGATGTTGCTGCCCGTGGTATTGATATTAGTGATTTAGATGCTGTTGTAAATTTCGATTTACCAAATATACCTGAAACTTATGTACACCGCATTGGTAGAACGGCTAGAGCAGGAAAAGCAGGTATAGCATATTCTTTATGTTCTGCCGATGAAAAAAGCTATGTACTCGCTATACAACAACTTATACAAATGCAACTTGATGTTATAGACGATCATCCTTACCCTTTAGATCCAAAAGCAAAGCCAATAGTGCATAAGTCTCAAAAAACAGGAGGCAGCAAGCATAAAAAAGGTAGAAAAAGTGAAGCTTCTAAAAAGAAGAAAAAACGCTGGTACTAACAAAGTGTAAAATAAATAAGCTACATATAATTATAAAGTACATATTAATATTTCTAAAAAAGTACTATTCTTTTAAAAGAGTTGACAATTAATAAATTAAAATCAGGGTCTTAAAAAGAAACTTTTTTATAGATTTGTTATATACTCTCTTAATTATGAAAAACTTAGCAATATTATGCATCGCATTTTTGTTTTATCTAAACAATTACGCCCAAGTTGGTATAAATAACACAGATCCCAAGGCTTCCTTAGATATAACTGCAACGTCAGCATCTGTTCCAAATGCGAATGATGGATTATTAATTCCAAGAATTGATGTATTTCCATCTACAAATCCAGATGGAAACCAAAACTCAATGATGGTATATTTAAATAATGACTTAACTTCAGTCAATATTACTGGTACAGCCAAAGATTATGATTCTGGTTTTTATTATTGGGATAATGCTCAAACAGACTGGATTAGATTTTTACAATATAATAGATGGGATATTAGCGGTAATAACAACATTGATGATAGTGTAAACTTTTTAGGAACTACAAACGATCAAGATGTTGTTTTCAAAAGAAATAACGTCCTTTCCGGAATATTAGATGCTACAAACACTTCTTTTGGAACTAGTAGTCTAGAAGCCAATAGTACGGGTATAGAAAATACAGCAATAGGTGTCGATGCCTTAAAAAACAACTTAGGAGGTAGAAACACAGCCATAGGCTATCGCGCTGGTGACTTTAATACTAATGGTGACTATAACATATTTATAGGTATAAACGCAGATGCAACAAATAACGATCTCCAATCAGCAATAGCAATAGGTAATGCGGCCAAAGTAGATGAGACAGCCACTATTTCAATTGGGAATAGTGCTACTACAACAGAACAAGACGCCATTGCTATAGGGCGATTTTCAAACGCCTCCGGAACAAGATCTATTTCTATAGGAAGAAACGCTTCAAGTAATGACTCTTTTTCCACTGCTATTGGTCAAGAGAGTGACGCAAGCTTATCTCATGCTACCGCCGTAGGTTCAGTCTCTCAAGCAACGGCTATTAGATCTACAGCATTAGGCTATAATACTAGCGCTACTAATAATGATACTGTGGCAATAGGGAGTAATAGTGCTGCATCAGGAACTAACTCTGTTGCTATTGGTTCTGGTTCTTCAACACCTCAAACAGATTCTGTTGCCATAGGAAACTCAGCCGCTGCAACAGCTGGGAATTCTGTAGCAATAGGCAGTTCTACAGTAGCATCTGGAGACCGATCAACAAGTCTTGGAGAGCAAGCTGTTGCAAGCGCTCAAGAAGCTTTAGCTTTTGGAAGTGGTACCACAGCAACAGGTATAAGAAGTTTATCATTAGGAAGAATTGCAGAAGCCAGTGGAACAGATGCAACAGCTATTGGAGAAAATGCTATTTCTAGAGGTGTAGAAAGTATGGCGATAGGTTCTGATGCTGCAGCTACTGAAACTTCATCATTAGCCATAGGAAACAACGCAAAGAGTGAATCTGAAGACGGAACTGCAATTGGAGTAGATACTCAAGTTCTAGGAAATTCAACTGCGTCTTTAGCCATTGGACACGATTCCCAAGTGTCTGGAACTTCTTTAAATTCCTTAATTATAGGAAATACCTCGACAATTAATGGAAGTTCAGAAAACAGCATAGCACTAGGTAACAATATTACTATTAACGGGTTAACCAACTCAATCGGTATTGGAAACCAAGCTTCCCCAAGTGCTTCTAATGAAATAAGATTAGGAAACACAGCCATTACATCGGTTGTTACTTCCGGAGTAGTAAGCGCATTTAGTTTTTCTTCCAATACAGCAAATTATCCCGATTATGTATTTGAAGATTACTTTAAGGGCAAATCTAAAATAAACTCAAATTATAAATTTATTACTTTAGATGAAGCAGAACATTTTGTAAAACTCAACGGTCATCTACCTGGCGTTAAGTCATATTCTGAAGTTAATAATAACGGTATGAAATTAAACATTACTGAAGCTACCGTAACAAACTTAGAAAAAATTGAAGAACAATTTCTATATATCACGGAGCTTAACAAAAAAATAAACTCTCAAAATGAAATTATTAAATCGCAAGACGACAAAATAAAATCTTTAGAAGAACGTCTAAAACGTATTGAAAATCTATTACAAAAATAGAGCTTCAACCCCTTAATAAAATAAAAAAGCAGTGCTTTAAAAACCTTGATTGAGGTCAATAAAGCACTGTTTTTTTTATATGAATAAACTAAAACCTACTTACTCGCAAATAACTTAACATCCTGCTCGCTAACCTCTGCGCCACCAAGAATAATAAGGCGCTCTACCACATTACGCAGTTCTCGAATATTACCCGTCCAGTCGTACTCTTGTAATAATTTAACCGCTTTTTCGGTAAACTTCTTTTCGTTTGTACCTTGTTCACCAGATATTTTAGACGAAAAATGTTTTATCAATAACGGAATATCGCCACGTCTTTCATTTAAAGCCGGTACTTTAATTAAAATTACCGCTAACCTATGGTATAAATCTTCTCTAAAATTACCGTCTTCAATCTCTTTCTTAAGGTTTTTATTGGTTGCTGCAACTACACGTACATTAACTTTAATATCCTTATCACTTCCAACACGTTGAATCCTGCTTTCTTGTAAAGCACGTAATACTTTGGCTTGCGCCGAAAGACTCATATCTCCAATTTCATCTAAGAAAATGGTTCCACCATTAGCCGCTTCAAATTTACCTGCACGATCTTTATTTGCACTTGTAAAAGCACCTTTTACATGTCCGAATAATTCACTTTCGATTAATTCGCTAGGTATGGCAGCACAATTCACCTCAATTAAATTTCCTTTTGCTCGATCACTCTTTTCGTGTAACCAATGAGCAACAAGCTCTTTTCCTGTTCCGTTTGGCCCTGTAATCAGCACACGTGCGTCGGTTGGTGCTACCTTATCTATAATATCTTTTATTTGAGAGATTTCATCACTCTCACCTATCATTTCGTATTTCTTACTTACTTTTTTCTTCAGAATTTTGTTTTCTACAAACAACTCTTTTCGGTCTAAAGCATTACGAACCGTGTTTAATAAACGATTTAAATCTGGCGGTTTAGAAATATAATCAAAAGCACCTAAACGCATTGTATTTACAGCCGTATCAAGATCTCCGTGACCGGAAATCATAACCATTGGTATTTCTGGTTTTATTTTTTTTGTAGCTTCTAATACTTCAACACCATCCATTTTAGGCATTTTAATATCACAAAGCACTAAATCGTAATCTTCGTTTTTTATCTTTTCAATACCAATTAATCCATCTTCTGCTTCTTCAACTTGATAGGTATCATTTTCTTCCGAAAGGATTTTTATAAGCACACGTCTAATTGCTGCTTCATCTTCTATTACTAGTATTTTTGGCATCTTTATATTTTAAATTTTAGTCCGCTTCTTAAATAGAACGCGTTAATATCGTCTAATTTAAAAATTTCATCTCTATTATTACTTCTAATTACATTATTTAATCTCACAGTATAACCAGTGTATAAATATGCAGCTAGATGTTTTGTAAAGCAATATTCATACCCTAATCCGCTAACGGCAACAGATAATGATATATGCTCAGCCTCTTTTTCATTAATTACTAAAGGTTTTTGTAAATGCGCCAAGTAACCATCGAGACCCGTAAATACTTGTAAATTATTTTTAGGGTTGAAATGATACTTTAAATTCGATTTTGGAATTCCGGCCGTATAGCTCCAATTCTCATCAATTTTTCTATAATAACTCACAAATGGCAACGGAAAAGGTAAACCGGTTGTAGCATTATAAGTTAGCCCTAAAATTAATCGACTCTCTTTTTTTATCTCGTCACTAGCTGTTCTTTTATTAATAAAAAACACGCCACCATTCATAAAAAAATCATCAGAATTTAATTTATGCGTAAGTGTTGATGCTATTCTTGGGTTAACTTTAACTCCAAAACGCCATTTTTCATTCCACTTAAACGTATAAGCTAAGTTTAAATCTATAATATGAATTTTACTTAAACCAGAAGTTTCAAAATCGTACTCATCTTCTAAGTTTAATAAAATTCGATTATACTCTCCTCCCACAATAAAATATGAATCGTTTTTAAGTTCTATAGGATAATTTAATAACGCCCTTAATCGTGTGTATTGATCTTCGGAATTACTCTTTGGAATAAATGAATATTCTAAGCGTGCCAAATCTGTTAATTGTGCATGCGCCATATAAAAACTGGTCATAAACAATAACATTAACACCTTTTTAAATTCCAGTTTTTCTATCACAATTTAGTCAGTATCTATTGTTTAATAATATGTATATCTCTTTGAGGAAAAGGGATTGAAATTTTATTCTCTCTAAATAAACGATCTATTTCAAAACGAATTTCACTTTTAGGTATTGCCCCTTGAAAACTATCGTTTATAGTGAATACTAATTTAAACTCTAAAGCACTATCTCCAAAATTTGTAAAAAACACATAGGGCTCTGGATGTTGCATTACCGAATCATGATTTGCTGCTGCTTCTAACAGTAATTTTTTTACAAGTTGCACATCACTACCATATGCTACACCAACCTCAACAGCTTCTCTGGTAGACGATCCGTTTTGCGTCCAATTATACAAACTATTGGCTAAATACAAATGGTTAGGTATTATTAAAACTCTATTATCTATAGTAACGGCTCGTGTTGTACGGAGTTTTATTTCTTCTACACGCCCAACTTTACCTTCTATTTCAATAATATCTCCAACATGTACCGATTGATCTATTAATATAAAAATTCCTGAAATAATATCTTGGAATAAGGTTTGAAGTGCCAAACCAACACCTATTAATAATGCTGCTGAAGCGGCAAATATAGCCGTAACATTAATACCAATTGAATCCATGGCAATTAGCAAAACAACTAAATATATTAACCAACGAGCAAATGAAAAAACTGTAAAGAATTTACTTTTATCATCATCCGACATTTTACGCGTCATTATATTCCGTGCAAAGCGTAAAAAATAGGTAGTTAATATCAAAATGATAAGCACCAACAAAACAGACTTTACTTTTAGCACGCCTGTTTCTATGCCACTCCCATCTTTAATGGTGTAGGTATAAACATTATAATTTAAAAACCCCATGAACTGTTCCCAAATGGAACTATTCTCGATAGTGTCTTCTATTTGATCTATAACCTTGTCTTGCATTTTAATATTTAATCCATTTAATTAACTCTTTGTATGTCGGTTTTTTACCATACATTAAAATACCAACACGGTATATTTTTGCAGCAAACCAAACCGTAAGCATAAATGTGCCCACCAGTATTAAAAACGACAACACTTGCTGCCAAATTGGAACCCCAAACGGAATACGCATAAGCATAACCACAGGCGACGTTAAAGGTATAAACGAAAAAACTGTCGATACGGTTCCGTGTGGATCTTCTACCACTGTAAATATACCAATATAAACAGCTAAAACTAGAGGCATTATAATAGGCATCATAAATTGTTGCGTATCTGTTTCGTTATCTACAGCTGCACCAATAGCCGCGTAAAACGAGCTGTAAAGTAAATAACCACCAATAAAAAACAGTATAAACGCCAACACTAAATTCAATAAAGGCAAATTGTAAAATGCTGTTAACACATCTTGAATTCGCATATTAAGCTCAGGGTTTTCCATGGCCTGTTGCATCATTTGTTGCTGTGGCGTTTGTACTTGTGCCAAATCGATCCCGAACACAGCCGAAAGCACAAACATTAAAATGAAACCTAAAATAGTCCAAATTAAAAACTGTGTTATTCCCGCTAAAGAGGTTCCGAAAATTTTACCTAACATAAGTTGTACGGGCTTTACGGAAGAAATAATAACCTCTATAATTCGGCTCGTTTTTTCTTCTATTACACTTCGCATAATCATGTTTCCATAAATAATGATGAACATAAAAAGCAAATATCCTAAAGCACCACCAAAAGCAATTTTGATAACACTATCTATTTTTGATGTTTTCTGTCCGTCAAAACTTTCTTGTGCTATTTCAACGCTAATTTTAGAAGCATTAATCATATCAACATCTACACCATTTTGCAGAAGTTTCATGTTGGTTAACTTAGCTTCTATCTGATTTTCTAAATCTGAAATAGTATTTATCGATGGTGATTCTTCAGAATAAAACGTGATATGCTTAGATAAGTTTTTTAAATCTTGTATTTTATCTACATGCAATAACCCATAAGCTTCTGTTTCTTTAGATAAATCTTTAGCATCCTCCAAAGACATCTCTCCCAAAACATGATAAGTTGTATGCTCTGAATCTTTAAAAGTATCTTTTACTAATCCAGATTCGTCCAACACAGATATTAAACGAATTTTATCGTTGTTTAATTGTGTTAAGTATGCAACAACACCAATAAGTGCCATAAAAATAATGGGACTTAAAAACGTCATAATTATAAACGATTTATTTCTAACTTTATTTAGATACTCTCGTTTTATAATAAGTGGTAAATGGTTCATAAAAATTAATTATTCTTTACTGTTTGAATAAAAATATCGTTAACGCTTGGTATTAATTCTACAAAATGAGAAACTTCGCCTTTACTTGCCAAGAATCCTAATAAATCATTAGATTTTTGGGTATCTTGAAGTTTAATATTTAGTTTTAATTCGTTTTCTAGAGTTTTAAAATAAGCGTCGGACACATCGAATTTTTGAGCTAATTCTTGTTTTAATTCCGGTTGATTATTTGATCGAATCCCAACTTCAAAAGTATTTGATTTAAATTGACGTTTTACATCAACCAATTTCCCTTCTAATATTTTATTCGATTTATGAATTAATGCAATATCATCACATAATTCTTCTACAGATTCCATTCTATGTGTAGAAAAAATAATGGTAGCACCTTGATCTCTTAAATGTAAAATTTCATCTTTAATAATATCGGCATTTATAGGATCGAATCCTGAAAATGGCTCATCAAAAATCAACAATTTAGGTTCGTGCAAAACCGTTACAACAAACTGAATTTTTTGCGCCATTCCTTTTGAAAGCTCCTGTATTTTTTTATTCCACCAATCGCCAATATCCAAACGATCGAACCAATATTTCAAACGTGCCTTAGCTTCAGTTTTACTTAAACCTTTAAGTTGTGCTAAATAAAGAGCCTGCTCGCCTACTTTCATGGTTTTGTACAACCCACGCTCTTCTGGTAAATAACCAATATCTCTAATATGATTTTCGCGTAAGGCTTCGCCATCCAAAATAACAGATCCAGAATCGGGCATTGTTATTTGATTGATAACACGAATTAAAGTTGTTTTCCCTGCTCCATTAGGTCCTAAAAGTCCAAAAATGCTCCCTTTAGGTACCGATAGAGACACTTTGTTCAGTGCGGTAAAGTCTCCGAAATTTTTAGAAACTTCGTTAACTTCTAATAAATTACTCATTAATTTTTTAGTTGACTTGTTTGCCGTAAATATATTAAATGTTTCGTTGTTAGCTTAAGTTGAGCGGGTGCTTTCTTAAAAAATTAGTTTTAATCTTTTCGCTCAAAATTAAGACATTTTAAAAGCAGTAAACTCTTTAAATTATTTAGAACCCGATTCTATTGTTTTACACAAACTGACAGCGTTTTTACGTGCTCTATAAGGCTCTAAAAACAAAACCCACCCTTAAAAAATTAAGGATGGGAAAAAAATTGCTATGAAAAAGAAAAATTACCACTAAAATAAATTAGTGATACATCAAATATAACTTTTTTTTAACAATTATTAACATATCCATTAAGTTTATTCGAGCGTAAACAAAAAAAATCCGCTAAAAAGCGGATTTTTGATTTTGACTTATATTTTTGGTTATGAGAACATATCCTTTACTTTTTCAAAAAAAGATTTATCAGATTTCTCTGGTTTTGGAGAGAAATGATCATCGTCTCTCATAGCTTCAAAAAATTCTTTTTGTTGCTTGTTTAACGTTTTCGGTGTCCAAACATTTACATGTACTAACAAATCTCCGGTTCCGTACCCATTGATACTCGGGATTCCCTTTCCGCGTAAGCGTAAAATTTTACCAGATTGAACCCCAGCTTCTACTTTAATACGTACTTTACCTGTTACGGTATCTATTTCTTTAGATGTACCCAATACAGCATCTGGCAAGCTAATGTACATATCGTAATGTAAATTATCGCCTTCACGTTGTAAAGTCTCATGTTCTGCTTCTTCAATGGCAACTAGTAAATCTCCAGAAACACCATTACCTGGTGCTTCGTTACCTTTTCCAGATACTTTAAGTTGCATACCATCTACTACTCCTGCAGGAATTTTAATAGTAACTGTTTCTTCAGATACTTTTAAACCTTGTGCATCAGCATCAGCTGGTTTTTTATCAATGGTTTGTCCTGCTCCACCACAAACATTACACGGTGCAGAGGTTTGCATACGACCTAGAATAGTATTAGCAATACGTGTTACTTGCCCGCTACCATTACAAGTAGAACAAGTTTTGTAAGTAGTACCATCGGCCTGTACTTTACGTTTTACTTTTATTTTCTTTTCTACACCGTTAGCAATTTCTTCTAAGGTTAGTTTTACACGAATACGTAGGTTGCTTCCTTTAACACGGCGTTGGCCTCCGCCACCACCAAAACCAGAAAATCCACCACCTCCGAAGCCGCCACCGCCGCCACCGAAGATATCTCCGAACTGACTGAATATGTCGTCCATATTCATGCCGCCGCCGCCAAAACCGCCGCCACCGCCGCCGTTTTCAAAGGCTTGATGACCAAACTGATCGTAACGTGCTTTTTTATTCTCGTCGCTTAAAATTTCATATGCTTCGGCTGCTTCTTTGAATTTACCTTCGGCACTTTTATCATCTGGATTTTTATCTGGATGAAACTCAATTGCCTTTTTTCGGTAAGCTTTTTTAATTTCGGCTGCCGTTGCTCCTTTGCTAATGCCTAATATTTCGTAATAATCTCTCTTTGCCATTGCTGTGTAAACCCTTCCGGAAAGGAAGCATTTGTTTTAATTAATAATACCTTCTTATTGTCCGATAACTACTTTCGGGAAACGAATTACTTTTTCGCCAAGTTTATAGCCTTTTTCAACTACATCAATAATTTTTCCTTTCATATCATCTGTTGGCGCAGGAATTTGAGTAATTGCTTCGTGATTATCGGCGTTAAAAACTTCACCTTGTTCTACCACAACTGCTTTTAACCCTTTTTGTTCTAGTGTGTTTACCAATTTTTGGTAAATTAAAAGTACACCTTTACGCAATTCTTCAGCTTCTTTATCGTCTTCAATATGACTTAAAGCACGCTCAAAATCGTCCAAAATTGGCAGTAATGTTTTCATTACATCTTCACTAGCCGTAGAAAACAATTCAATACGCTCTCTAGAGGTACGTTTTTTATAGTTTTCAAACTCTGCGAAAAGCCTTAAAAACTTATCTTTTTCTTGCTTTACTTCAGCTTGTAATTTTTCTTCAACCGTCAGTTCTTCAACTTCTTGTTCTTCTACTGCAACGTTTTCTGCTTGGTTTGCTTCAACTTGCTCGTTCTCTATATCTTTGTTATCTTTATCACTCATTGTAATTTCAATTTTGCAATTCTTAAAATTAGTTGGCAAAAGTACTGCCAATATTATTAAAATGCCATAATGTCATTGATTTATTTTGTACTAAATTCCTTTATATTGCATTCACTTTTGTGTAATTTTACACGATAAACATAAAAAAACTATAACAATGAAAACAAAATTTGTAAATATTTTATTTATTACGGCTTTAAGCCTTTCTGTATTTAACTGTAAAGACAAAGCAAAAGAAGCAACAACTACAGAAGCTGAAACTCCTGCCGTAACTGAAGCTGTTAATGCTGAAATTTACACTGTAGATAAAGCTGGTTCTACTATTGCATGGACAGGTTTTAAGCCAACAGGTTCACATAACGGAACTATTGGTTTAGAAAGTGGTGCGCTTAATGTTGCTAATGGAAAAGTTGTTGGTGGATCTTTTATTATTGATATGGCATCGATTACTGTTTTAGATATTCCTGCTGATGATAAAGGAAATGCTAAATTAGTAGGTCACTTAACAAATGCTGACTTTTTTGATGTAGAGAAATACCCAAGTGCTGTTTTTACAATTACTGAGGTTACTGATGCAGAAGGTAAAACTATGCTTTCTGGTAACTTAACACTTAAAGAGGTAAAAAACAATGTAACTTTCCCTGTGACTATCGCTAACGAAGGTGGCGCTGTTACGATTACTAGTGAAGCTTTTTCTATTGATAGAACAAAATGGAACGTACAATACGGATCTAAATCTATTTTTGATAATTTAGGTGATAAATTTATCAATGATGATATTGAATTAAAAATTACAGTTAAAGCTGCGAAGTCTTAATTATAATATACATTTTATTGAAAAGCCACCTTGTGAAAACTTGGTGGCTTTTTTATTTTATAAAAGAACGTAAACACTAGGCGTTCTCCATTGTAAAACACAACTTAAAACTTAACTTTGTTAAAAAAACTATGAAAATAAAAACTAATTTAATCCTTAGCGCTTTTACTGTCTTTGCTTTAGCGTCTTGCAAAAATGAAGCGAAAGAAAACAACGCAGAAACACCTATTGATAAGGCTGTAGAACAAAAACAAGAATTTCAAAATCAGGCTCACGAGTTAGTGTACCAAATGACACAAAAAGTTGGCGACTACAGTAAACTTGCTAACAAAAAAGATGTAGTCTATACTTACACCTACCGTATACCAGATGGTAAAACCGATATTATTACTGAAAAGTATATTTTTAATGGAGAACTATCTTACGGAGCATATCAAAAACACGAGCGCACACTTGCCGATTTAGATGGTTTAATAGAACAAGGTTACGATGGTAATGAATTTTGGATAAAACATAACGGAGCGCCATTAAACGATGCTGCTGCTTTAAAGAAAGTTGCTTTTAACAGACCTACAAATTTTTATTGGTTTGCCATGATGCAGAAATTGCTAGACCCGGGTTTACAATATGAATACCTAAAGGAACAAACTATTAACGATACCACCTATGATGTTGTTAAAGTATCTTTTAACACCAGTAAACCATCAGACATTTATCAATTGTATATTAATAAAGAAACTAAACTGGTCGATCAGTTTTTATTTACCGTTATGGATTTTGGTAGAACCGAACCTATGTTAATGATAATGGAATATGGACAAGTTGAAGATTTACTGATACCTACAAAACGTAAATACAAAAAATCTAATTGGGATGCAGAAGTAACCGAAGAACCTTGGATACTTGTAAACTGGACCGATATAAAATTTAATAACGGTTTAACGAAAACCGATTTCACAAAATAAAACATTCTGAAAAGTGGCTCTTAATTTTAGAGTCACTTTTTTTTTGTAGAACTTGCTTAACCTAATAAATTATCTAAAGCCGGTTGTAAATGATGAAATTTAAAATCGTAGCCAGCATCTTCTATTTTTTTAGAACTTACACGCTGACTTTCAAACAACAAAAGATGCATTTCGCCAAGCACTAACTTCATGACAAATTTTGGCACATTAGGCATAAAAAAGGGGCGATCTAAAGTTGTGGCTATCCTTTTAGTTAACTCGTAATTAGTTGTTGGGTTTGGAGCAACGGCGTTATAAACACCATTTAGTTTTTCTTGTAATACGAGCATAAAAATCTGAGACAAATCTTCTATATGAATCCAAGATTGCCATTGTTTACCACTACCAAAAGCAGACCCTAAACCTAATTTTACAGGCTTTATCATTTCGGTTAATGCACCACCATCTTCAGCTAAAACTAAACCAATTCTAATTTTAACGACTTCTATATTTAATTCTAAAAAACGATCTATAGCAGCCTCCCAAACATTTACAACTTCACTTAAAAAAGAGTCGCAACTACCAATTTTAAAATCTTCGGTGTAATAATTGGTTAAAGAATCGGGATACAAACCAATAGCGCTAGCCGATACAATTTGCGTTACCTGATGCTCTATTTTTTTAAGACTCTCAAAAAGTAAATGAGCCGTATCTTCTCGACTTGATAATATTATTTTTTTGTATGAAGTCGTCCAACGTTTTGAAATAGTAGCACCTGCCAAGTTAATAATAGCATCTACATTTTTAAAACAATCTAAATCTATCTCTTCAGTTTTAGGTTGCCAGTAAAAACCTTGATAGTTTTCGGTGTTTTCAAGTTTAGATTTACTTGTAGTTAAATAGTTAACCTGAATATTTTGAGCATGACAGCGACTAACAATTTCTTGTCCAATTAATCCCGTAGCTCCTGTTATTAAAACTCGCATCTACTTTTTATTTAAAGTTACAAAATAGCCACTTTATTTACTACTCTTTTAGGGAAGGTTTAACACAATATTAATTATGCGCTTAATCTCTCTTCATTTTTAATAAAATGAAGAATAACGCTCTAAACCTATTGATATATTATAATGAGTGAACTAGTAAGTATCTTTACTATTTAGTACCTCGTAACATTTCGCGCTTTCCAGGAGGCCCCTCTAAACGCTCCACAGTAAACCCAACGGTTTGCATAGCACGACGCACACTACCTTTTGCTGCGTAGGTTACCAAAACGCCACTGGTTTTTAAAGCTTTATACATGGTTTTAAAAACAGACTCTGTCCATAATTCCGGCTGAACGCGCGCACCAAAAGCATCAAAGTAGATGATATTAAAAGCTTGCTCGTCTTCAATTTCTGCAAAAAACTTCTTTTGTTTTTCAATTGAGAAGCTAGGCGTTAAAGCATGTTTTTCGTTCCAAGCAACGTCATGGAGTGCTTTAAAAACAGATTCGTTATTTTCAGCTTTAAGCTCCTTAGCGTAGTTTAATAAACGTATTTCTTCCGTGGAAACGGGGTACGCTTCTACTCCAACATAATCTATTTTTAATTTTAGTTTATCAGCTTCTAGAAAAGTGATAAAAGCATTTAAGCCTGTACCAAAACCAATTTCAAGAATGGCCACTTCTTCACCTTCCGTTTTTATGTTTTCAGAATAAAAATATTGCAAACCATGTTTTATAAATACATGGTAAGCTTCTTGTATGGCACCATGTTTAGAATGATATTGCTCGTCCCAATCTGGTAAATGTATGGTTGAAGAACCATCGGCGGTAATTACAACTTCTCTTTTCAAATTTATTGTTTTAAGAGTACACCATCGGCCTCAAAAGAAAACGTTCTTTTGGGTGCAATAATTTGCTCTATTTCTTCTTTCGTTTTTCCTGCATCTGCGGCATAGTGACGTTGCTCATCAACTGATACTTCAGAAACAAAAGCATGACCATTAATAATAACTTCTTGACCGGTGATATCTTTTGGCATAAAAAAACCATAATCTTTAAATTTCACCATAACCTCGTTACCATCTTCCAAATCTAAACGCATCCAACAGCCTTTTGCCTGACAAACACTATTAACTTTTGCTTTTATTTTTGAAGGAATACTATCACCCACATTCATGGATTTATAATGAGAAGCCATAGAAGTTGCCGGAATAGCATCATCGGCTATAATTTTATTACCAAAGGAAGCATAACTAACCGTTTCTGTTTTAGTAGGTTCTGCCTGTTGCACATCTGCTTTCTTTTTACATGATATCATAAAAAAAACGCAAATAAAAGTGAGAAAAAGAGATTTCATTTGATGAATGTTTAGATTTTATACAATTTCTGTAAATATACCCAAATTTTAAAAACGAATTTACTTAAATTTACAATCTAAATAAGAACAATATGAGTGCTATAATCAACAACATCGAGATTATAAAAGCAAAATCGACAAAAATTAATGATGTAGATTTTGACAATTTAAAGTTTGGAAGTGTTTTTTCAGACCACATGTTAGTGTGCAACTATGAAAACGGCAAGTGGCAAGCCCCTAAGGTTACGCCTTACGAACCGATTACTTTAGACCCATCGGCTAAGATTTTCCATTACGGTCAATCGATTTTCGAGGGAATGAAAGCATATAAAGATGCCGATGAGAAAGTCTGGTTATTCCGTCCTTTAGATAATTTTAATCGATTAAATATTTCTGCAAAACGTTTAGCAATTCCTGAATTACCTGAAAATTATTTCATGGAAGGTTTAAAAGCGCTTTTAGAAGTTGATAGCGATTGGATTCCTAAAAATGAAGGAAGCTCTTTATATATACGTCCTTTTATTTTTGCTTCAGGAAATGGTTTTCACGCCTCACCTGCCGATGCTTATAAATTTATAATTTGTACAGCACCATCGGGAGCTTATTTCTCAGGAAAAGTAAAGGTTTTAATTGAAGAAAAATACTCACGTTCTGCCAATGGTGGTGTAGGTTTCGCGAAAGCTGGAGGTAATTATGCTGGGCAATTTTACCCAACACAATTAGCGATAGAGAAAGGTTACCAACAAGTAATTTGGACTGACGATAACACCCACGAATATATTGAAGAAGCTGGCGCTATGAATATTTTTGTACGTATAAACGATACATTAATTACAGGCCCAACTAGTGATAGAATTTTAGATGGTATTACTCGTAAAAGTATTATTCAATTAGCTGAAGCTGAAAACATACCTGTTGAAGTTAGAAAAATAACAGTAAAAGAAGTTGTGGAAGCTGCTAAAAACGGATCTTTAAAAGAAATATTTGGTGCTGGAACTGCTGCTGTAATTTCTCCTATTTCTGGATTTGGATTTAAAGATGAAGATTTTGATTTACCAGAATTGGAAGAAACATACGCTAGCTATTTAAAAAAGCGTATTACTGATATTCAAACGAATAAAACAGAAGACCCTTTTGCTTGGAGATACGAAGTAAAATAATTTTACCTACCACCTATCAAAAATGATAGATAAAAAAAAGAGAGAAATCTAATTTAGATTTCTCTCTTTTTTTATGAAACAAATTTAATGTTTTAGCTTCTACTTGCTTTTATGGGGCATCCAATAGCTTTTGTAATTTCCGGGCTTGGTTTTGTTCCGTTCTCTAAAGCCGTGATAGCATTTTCAAGAAACTTCACTTTAACATCTTCCGCAGATTTTGCATTATCATCTATAGTACCTATATATTGTACTTTACGCTCTGCATCTAATAAAAACACATGAGGTGTTCTAACGGCTCCGTATTGTGGGTATATTTTTTGCCCTTCATCTACGAGGTAAGCAAAAGGAAATCCTTTTTCCTTAGCACGAGCTTGCATAGCAGCATAACCTTCTTTTTCATTCTCAGGACTATTTGGGTTAATTGCTATTACAGGGTAACCTTTAGGCGCATATTCATTATGCAATGCTATTAAACGATCTTCGTACATTTTTGCAAACGGACACTCGTTACAAGTAAACGTTACAATGTAACCTTTAGCATTATCATAACTCGCTAAGGACACCATAGAACCATCTACATTTTTAAGATTGAAGTCCGTAGCTTGTTCTCCTATTTTATAACCGCCAATTTCTTCTAAGCTTTTAGTTTGTTCTGGAGAACCTCCTTTAGGCGGCCCTTTTCTATCACCTCCATGTCGTGGAGGTCCTTTTCGGTCTCCATCGTGCGGATGATCTTTATGATCGCTTTGGTGATTTTCCGCAGATACTTCACTGTTTTTTTGAGCACCATCTTTACACGATACTAAAACCGCAAGAGACAATGCTAATGTCGCTATTAATACACTTATTCTTTTCATTTTGAATTCTATTTATTTATTAAAATTTTTACTAATTTCAGTTTCGATATCTTGTAAATCCTCAAAAGAACGCTCGTAATAGGAACGTTTTTCGCTATTAAACATAATAGTAAACGGTATAGCGCCAGACCATTCAGGATTTATTTTGTTTATCCATGAATTAGCATCAGGATCGTCTAACAGAATCACTTTAGTCGTTATATTATTTTTCTTTAAAAAAGGTTTCAGCTTTGTTTCGATGTCCTTTGGAAAGTCCATACTAACCAAAATAACTTCTACATCTGGATTTTTTTGAGCATATTCTTGAATATACGGCAACTCCTCTACACATGGTAAACACCACATGGCCCAAAAATTTATTAAATATGTTTTATTATTCTGAGTGTAAAGTAAAGGCTCTAATCCCTCAAAGTCGTAAACCGGAATATCTTGAGATATTATAGCTTCGTTTTTATGGTCTTTACAGCTTACTATAAAACATAGAGCAACAATAAAACTAACGAATACACCTTTCTTCTTCATTCAAAAAATAACTTAATCTTAATTAGACTTCTTTATTTACAAAAGGTTTAATCTTAATAATAAATATTCAAAAAAGTTATTTCTTTAAAATATCTGCAATATTAGGTTGAAAATAATTTGGTCCTTTTAAGACCTTACCGTCTTCTCTATAAATAGGCTCTCCATCTTCACCTAACTTACTCATATTACTACGTTGAATTTCTTCAAATACTTCTTCAATTTTGTGCTGCATACCATGCTCTATAATAGTACCACATAAAATATATAGCATATCGCCTAAAGCATCGGCAACCTCAACAAGGTCGTTATTATTTGCAGCTTCTAGATACTCTTCATTCTCCTCTTTCATTAGATTGAAACGCAATGTATTTTTCGCATCACCCAAATCTGCCTTTGGAGTTTCCCTGTATCCAATTTTATATGCCGTATGAAAGGCTTTTACTGCTTCTATCTTATTCTTCATAAATTATATTTTTAAACTTCTACAACCGCAGAAATCTCGTAAGTATTAATTAAATTTGCATAAAAATAGGGATATGTTTAGTAATGGTCAAATGATTTTCGGAGTAATATTTTTTATTGTTTTTGCCATTATTATTGGGTTCACCTACCGAAAAGACCTTAAACTACACAAGCGTTTTTACAGCGGAAGTATTTGGGTTTTAGTTGGCTTTATTGGCTTTATACTCTCTATTGTTGCTATTAAATTCTTTTTTAAGTAATTCTTTTTTTAAACCTCTACTTCTCCTTCCTTTTATTCTACAAACGGAATCTATAGGTCATTTTTACAACTAACTTGATTTAAGAAGTTCTTTTACTGCTTTTTAAGAATTCTTCCTTGGAATTATAATATTAAGAACAACCACAATACAATTCTAATTATTATGATTTGCACTTTCCTTGTCGGTATTTCGCAAGCATATTTCACCTATTTATAAAACTTTATAACTTTAACACGCAACCTTTTTTAAAACCGCGCATCTACCTAACAGCTATTAAACTAAATTGAAAATGAAACTACTAATTATTATCGGTGTACTCATCTTATTAAATTTAATTCTATTAACGTTTAGTGTAAACAAAAAAACAGAACCCTGAATAAAGGTTCTGTTTTTTTTGTTTACAATTAACTGAGTAATTAGTTAACTTCAGGAAGAAAACTAAAATGCTTACTATACGTTAACATTTGATCTACAAAAGACTCAGGATACTCTACATTTACTTTAGTTATTTCACCAGCATCATTAGTTTCTGGAACTAAAACGGGGTTAATATAACCTGTATAAGGCGCTGAGTTAAATTGCTTATTACGCTCTAAAACATTTGCATGAATATCTTGGTCTACTTTTACACCATAACCTTCAACTAAAGCTTCTACTGCTTTATAATCACCTTCAGATTTTATACGTTGCGTTTCTTTTAATAATTCACCAAAAAGATCGTGTAATTTAGCATAATCATTGATGTTAAAATATGTTTTACCGTCACGATTTACTTTTTCAATAACATTATCTGCTTTTCCTTTTTCAAAAGCCCAAGCCGATACCCATTGTCTGTTTCTCATGTGCGCTTCTTCAACGTTATCACCTAAATTCAAACGAATTAATTGCGTCATTAAACCATTTCTAATATAACCGTCGTAAGCCGTTCTACCAATCTTTTCCCAATCGGTTACTAAACCTAGTTCTTGTAATTTAGGATTGTATAGATAATATAAACCAACTAAATCAGCACGACCTTCTTCTAAAGTAGATGCGTAGTTTTTAAGCGTTTCTTTAGTTTCTCCAACCCCAGGGTTTAATTTCCCAGAAGCATGACCAATAACTTCGTGTAAAGCCGTATGTAATTTATCGGCTAGCTGCCCATACTCTTCTTCTAAAAGTAATTCTTCTTCATCGTGAACAAATTCTTTTAAACGACCAGTAGTTCCTGCATTGTTTGATGCATTTACAATATTCCCTAAGGATACAGATTTACTACCAACAGCTGCACGAATCCAGTTTGCGTTTGGTAAATTAACACCAATTGGAGTGCTTGGAGATGCATCACCAGCCTCACCTGCGACATTAACAACTTTGTAAGTTACACCAACAACATTCTCTTTTTTATGTTCTGCCATTAATGGAGAATTATCTTCAAACCATTGTGCATTATCTGATAATACTTTCATTTTTTGAGACATATCAAAATCATTAATTTGAATGATACTCTCGTAAGATCCACGGTATCCTAATGGGTCGTTATAAACCTCAATAAAACTATTTATGTAATCTATATTTCCTGCAGTAGCGCCAGTCCAAGCTACATTATAATCATCCCAAGTTTGTAAATCTCCCGTTTGGTAATATTCAATTAAAAGACCTAAAGCATGACCTTGAGCTTCATTTTCTGCAACACCTTTAGCCAACTCTAACCATTTAATAATTTCGTCTATAGCCTCACCGTAAAGTCCGCCTGATTTATAAATACGTTCTTTTAAAACACCATTTTCTTTTACTAATTGCGAGTTTAACCCAAAAGACAAAGGTTTATCTACATTTGGAGATTGCTTAGCCTTGTAAAAGCTTTCAACATCGGCATTTGTAACATTTGGTCCGTAAAAATTAACAGCCGAAAGCGCTACATTATCAACACCTTTTCCTTGATTCACTTTTTTAGCATCCGCATCGTTAAATATAGCATCAAAAGCATCAGCGTCTAAAGTTGTATTAGTTGCCGATAATAATTCTTTTAAATAATCTGCAGAAAACTCAGGAGTTAATTTATCTGTAGAATAGTGATGGTGTATACCATTACTAAACCAAACACGTTTTAAATAACTCTCAAAACTTGCCCAATCTTTAGCCTTTTTATCACCAGAATAGCTTGTGTAAACTTGCTCTAAAGCCTTTCTAATTTTTAAGTTATAACGGTAATTTTGATCCCACATAATATCGCGACCAGACAAACCCGCTTGAGTTAAATAGTAAACTAACTTTTGTTCTTTTAAAGTTAATTTATCCCAACCCGGAATTTGATACTTTAATATTTTAATATCAGCAAATTGATCTACATTATAATTAAATGCAACAACCTCTTTTACCTCTTCAATAACCTTACTATCACTTTTTTCATTACCACATGAAAACAGCATTAGGTTTATTATTGCAACACCTACAATTGATTTTAGTTTCATAATTTGAATTATTATTTTTTTTAACTTACAAAAACAACGATTTAAACCGACTTACTATTCTTGTTTTTATAAAATTAGAACATTTCGCTATTAAAACGTTATTATTAATTCAACAAATGTAATAATTTATTAAACGAATTTTAAAATTGATTATCTTTGAGTTAAATATTCTCTCTCTAAACCATATACAATGAAAGCTTTTAAGTATATTTTATTTCTTTTACTTATTACAATTATAGGCTCATCTATATATATTGCGGTGCAACCCAACACGTATACGTTTTCTAGAAGTAGAATAATTGAGGCTCCAAGCACTGTGGTTTTTAATGAAGTGAATGATTATAAAAACTGGCCAAACTTCTCTCCATGGCTTGAACAAGAACCGCTAGCAACACTTACTTATTTAGATAAAACCAGTGGTATTGATGCAGGTTATGCCTGGAGCGGAGACATTTTAGGAGAAGGCAGCATGAAGACTTTAGCTGTTGAAGAAAACAAATCTATAACACAACAAATTAATTTTCTAACACCTTTTGAAAGCCAATCGGATATTCATTGGTCTTTTGAGACTGAAAACAATGGTACAAAAGTAACTTGGACCATGAGTGGGAAGCAAGATTTTATGACTAAAATGTATACCGCTTTTTCTGGACCTATTGAAGAATCTGTTGCTCCCGATTTTGATCGTGGTTTATTTAAACTAGATAGCATTGCCGTTGCTAGCATGAAAAAATACAGCATTAATGTTGCTGGAGTTACTCAACACGGTGGTGGCTACTATTTATACAACACCGCTTCTTGTAAAATAAACGAACTTTCTACAAAAATGCAGAATATGCTACCTAAAGTTATAGCTTACGCTGAAAATAATAACATACAAACCGCAGGTAAACCTTTTGTAAATTACCATCAATGGGATGAAGAGAATAATGCCGTTATGTTTTCATGTTGTGTACCAACAACCGAAAAAGTAATATCTAGTAATAGCGATATATTAACGGGACAACTACTGCCATTTAAAGCTGTAAAAACGGTTTTAAAAGGAAATTACACCAACTTAAAAGAAGCATGGAAAAAAGGCATGAATTATATTCCTGAAAATGGATTAGAAGCTTTAGAAAACGGACCGACTATAGAAGTCTATAGTAATTTAGCCGAAAACAACCCAAATCCTGCAGAATGGCTAACCGAAATATACATTGCCATAAAACCACTTGATGATTAATTTTTAAATGAAACAACTTGTATTCGTTTTTCTGGGTGGCGGTTTTGGTAGCGTACTGCGCTATGTAATTGGTAAACTTTTAAACAACACCGAAAACGGCATACCTTACGGCACATTTGTAGCCAATATTTTGGGCAGCCTGCTTATAGGTATTGTTTTAGGTCTCGCTGCTAAACACGATTCGCTTTCACAAAACCAGACATTACTTTTAGCTACTGGTTTCTGTGGTGGTTTTACAACTTTTTCTACCTTTGCTTACGAAAACCACATGTTTTTAAAATCTGGAGATTTTACAAGTTTTGCAATTTATACTATTGCTAGTTTTGTGGTTGGATTTTTAGCAGTATTCTTTGGCATGTATTTAGCCAAATAACTAAAACGGTCAATAAAAGCGTGTATCAAATTATTCAATATTTTAAATTTCTTTTAAAATCGACCAATGAGCACGGTGTGCACTCCCCTTTTGTGTACGATTTAATTACCAAGTGCTTTTACGATAAAAAAAACTACCCAGATTATAAAACAATAATCGATTATAAAGCAGCACTTCTAAAGAATAATAACCTTATACAAGTAACCGATTTAGGCGCTGGTTCTCAGGTTATGAAACAGGAAAAACGCAGCATTTCTAAAATGGCTAAAAACGCGGGGTCTACCAATAATCACGCAAAACTACTATATAGATTATCAAACTACTTTAAACCCGAAAACAGCTTAGAATTAGGTACGTCTTTAGGCATAGCTACAGCAGCTTTACATTTAGGAAATCCCAAAGCTAACATTAAAACTATTGAAGGCTGCCCTAATATTTCCACCTTATCTAAATCTAATTTTGAAGCTTTTAAGCTAAAAAACATTGAAGTGATAATAGGTAATTTTAATGATGAAATTGAACAACTTAAAACCAATAATAGTTACGATTTAATTTTCTTTGATGGTAACCATAAAAAGCAAGCCACTTTAGATTATTTCGAAGCGCTTTTAGAAACGGCTCACAACGATTCTGTTTTTATATTTGATGATATTTATTGGTCTAAAGGCATGACCGAAGCATGGGAAATAATAAAAAAACATCCGAAAGTAAAAGTTACTGTAGATACTTTTTTCTGGGGATTTGTATTCTTTAGGAAAGAGCAAGTTCGTGAAGATTTTATTATTCGTGTTTAACTAAAATCTCACTTCACTTTTCCTTCATTATAAAAAACAAAAAAAAAGCCTCAGAGTTATTAAACTATGAGGCTTTTGTTTAGATAAAAACTATCTAAATATTATTAAGTTGAAATTATTACTTAACTAAGTTAATTTCTACTCTTCTGTTATCAGCTCTACCAGCAGATGTTGCATTAGTAGCAATTGGTCTAGTTTCACCAAAACCAATAGCAGATAATCTAAACTCATCTACACCATTTTTTACTAAATAAGCTTTTACAGCATTTGCTCTAGCATCTGATAGTCTTTGGTTTAAAGTATCTCCTCCAGAACTATCTGTGTGACCTTCAATAGAAAATTTAGCATCAGGATATTCACCTAAAATGTTTACAATTTCAGCTAACACTTTATTAGATTCTGTTTTAATAGAAGATTTTCCAGAGTTAAACAAAATAGTTTTAGCGTAAGCATTTAAAGTTGCTTGAACCTCTACTGTAGGTACAATTACTTCAGGACAACCTTTGTTTGCTACTGTACCAGCAACGTCTACACATTCGTCATCTTTGTCTGCTACACCATCGTTATCTGTATCTTTCCATGGGCAACCACTGTTTTCTACAGGACCTGCAACTTTAGGACAAATATCGATATTGTCTAAAACACCATCATTATCTGTATCTCCCCAAGGACAACCTTTATTTTCTTTAGGACCGGCAACTTCTGGACAATTATCGTCATTATCCATAACACCATCTACATCACTATCTAACCATGGACAACCGTTGTTCTCAGCTGGTCCTGCTTCTTTAGGACAACCATCTAACTTATCGATAATACCATCATTATCTCTATCTCTTGGCTTACCTTGGTATACTGGCACTTTTAAACCTGCATAAACATCGGCACCTTTTGTATTATCACCCGCTAAAGCAGTAATTACAGATCCAGAACCAATGTATAAAGGTCCTGCTCTAAATCCTGCTCCTGCTTGAAATCCGTTATACTGTACTAAACTTACTGGCACGTAAAAACTAAACCATTTACTCTCAAAACGAGGAGTTAATGATACCATGTTTGCAATACGACTCGCTTTTTCTTTTCCTTTAGCAATAAGAGAAAAATCAGTATTTAAGTTTAAAAAGAAACGCTTAGTAAAGCTATAATCTGCATTTAAATGAACAGCCGTTGGTAACTTTACTTTGTAACCATTAGTTACTGTACCAATACCGTAGATATTTTCTAAAGCATCTGCAAAATCGTCACCATTATCAAAATCGTCTTCATTAATGTTTGTACCGTTAATATCAAAAACTTCTTGAGTTCCCTCTTTGTAGTTAATTTGACCGATATCTGTAATAGAAATACCTAATTTTAATTTGTATTTGTTTTCGTACTTATGACTATATGTATCACCATCTGCATTAGTTGTTTGGTAGTCTCTATAATCTGGTCTCCATTCGTAAACAAAACCTAAATCTGCACCAAAACCAGAAGCATCTGGAAGTTCGTAATCATAATCATCATTATCGAAATTATCATAATAACCATAAGTTAACTCACCTGTAGTATCTAAACTTCCTGTAGTTGGATTTGTACCATCGGCATCATAATCTACAGTTACATTTTTACCATAAGCATAAGCAGTACCACCACCTTGTAAATACTTTACTGTAAGACCACCTTTTAAAAAGTGTTCTTCTTTGTTCATTAAAACTCTAGCATAAGTTACACCTACTTCTGCCCAAGCTTGAGCAAAGGTTGTAAAATCACCTTCGTTTACAATAAAATCATCGGTAGTGTCATCATCAACATTATCAATAGTTTCTCCATTAATTTCGGTTACATTAACCATAGAGCGTGCTCTAGTAAAAATAGCTAAAGAGCTAGTTTCGGTTAAATTAAACATAAATGCTGGCCCCATAACATCTAAATTAATAGCTGCATTGTTATCTGTAGATGGCGATTTTTTGGCATCTAAATCAAAATCGTAATCATCTTTAAGTGCATCCAAAAGGTTAACGCCATAATAGTCGTTACCTGCAAAAGCACTAACACCTACAATGTTAATATCTGTTTTAAAACGAGAATCTGTAATATTAGCAGGGTTAGCAATAACGCTATTTACACCGCTGTAATTATCTGTAAGAAACCCTACGTAAGACTGAGCCTTAGCACCGAAGGAACCTACAAGTAATAATACTACTAATGAGATTTTTTTCATAATTAAGTTTTATTTTTTTATGTTGTTTTGTGCAAAAATAATAGTTTTCCTTTTAATCTATAAGTGATAATTAACTTACAAGCAATTATTACAAAGTTTCTTTTAATTACCCCCTTTTTAAAACAGTATTATTAGCAATACTCATAATTCCTTAAAGAATTGTTAAATAATTATTCACAGAATAAAATTGTCAGTTTAAAAAACTATAAATGAAATACTTCTAACAAGCACTTCTATTTTTACAGTAATCTTTTTTGAAATTTCCTTTTTTAACAATTACCTTTAACCTATGAAAATTTACACTAAAACAGGCGATAACGGTACCACGGCATTATTTGGAGGTACTCGTGTACCAAAGCACCATATCCGTATAGAAAGTTACGGCACTGTAGATGAGTTAAACTCTCATTTGGGTTTAATTCGCGACCAGGACATTAACGAGGATTACAAGGAATTACTTACCGAAATTCAGCATAAATTATTTACGGTTGGCGCTATTTTGGCTACCGATCCAGAAAAAGCTGTTTTAAAAAATGGTAAAGACCGGCTTAATATCGAAAAGATATCTATTAAGGATATTGAGCGTTTAGAGCTTGCTATGGACAGTATGAACGAAGCTTTACCAGAAATGACGCATTTTGTGCTTCCAGGCGGCCATCAAACCGTGTCATTTTGTCACATAGCGCGCTGTGTATGCCGTAGAGCCGAGCGTTTAGCAACAGCACTTAACGACTTAGAACCTTTTGAAGCGAATGCTTTAAAGTATTTAAATAGACTTTCGGACTATCTTTTTGTATTGGCACGAAAGTTGTCTTTAGACTTGCAAGCAAATGAAATTAAATGGATTCCTGAAAAGTATTAAATTATTTATTGGAAGTTTAAATTAAAAAGCTATATTTTGAATTAGAAAGCGAAACCGCGTTAGGGATCGAACGGCATGTTTAAGATCCCCGACCAACGGAAGGGAGCGAGTAGAGAAATATTTATATTCATGAGTTCTTTAATATAAAATAGAAATCAACGAATAAAGCCCGCCCCTTGTGGTAACGACCAAAACAAAAATAAAGCAAAAGTATTGCTACAATTATTAACTATGCAATAATAAATTTCAACTGTTTAGAGTACAAAAGGATACGTTCTTAAAATTAATGATTAAATAATTCATTTTTTACTTGTGTGTTTAAACTAAAAATTTATTTTTGCAAAAAATTAAACGCATTAACACATGTATTGGACTTTAGAATTAGCATCTTATTTAAGTGATGCACCTTGGCCTGCAACCAAAGACGAATTGATAGATTACGCCATTAGAACTGGTGCACCTTTAGAGGTTGTAGAAAATTTACAGTCGATTGAGGACGAAGGTGATTCGTACGATTCGATTGAGGAAATATGGTCGGATTACCCTACAGATGAAGATTATCTGTGGAATGAAGATGAATATTAAAAATATAAGCATAAAGAATAGTTAAAAAGTCTCGAATTGAGACTTTTTTTTTGTTCTAAAAGGTATCTTTGGTATTAATATAAGCATGGCTTACCCTATGCGTTTAATAGCCTACAGAACGGCTTATTTTAGTATTATATTTTAACTGAAAAACACCTAGGATTGTCCTAGAAAACATATTTATATAAAATTAATAACATGACATTTTTAGATTCTATACTAAAGGTATTTGTTGGCGATAAATCGAAACAAGATGTAAAAGCCATTACGCCTATAGTTAAACAAATTACTACATACGAGGCGGCTTTAGAAGCATTATCGCACGATCAATTAAGAGCAAAAACAGCCGAATTTAAAGCTAAAATTGCCGAAGCCACTCAAGCTACCAATGACACTATTGCGAGCTTAGTTAACGAAGCAGAATCTACAGAAGATATTGACCGTCGTGAAGATATTTATCAAGAAATTGATAAATTGAAAGACGAGGCTTATAAAATTACCGAAGATGTTTTAAATACTATTTTACCAGAAGCTTTTGCTGTGGTAAAAGAAACAGCAAAACGTTTTACAAAAAACACACAAATTTCTGTTACCGCTAGTGAGTTCGATAGATCTATTTCTGCCGATAAAGCTTATGTTAGTCTAGAAGGCGACCAAGCTACTTGGGCAAACTCTTGGGATGCTGCAGGAAAAGCTATTACTTGGGATATGGTGCATTATGATGTGCAACTTATTGGTGGTATTGCTATGCACCAAGGTAAAATTGCAGAAATGCAAACGGGTGAAGGTAAAACATTAGTTGCAACCCTACCTGTTTACTTAAATGCACTTGCTGGTAAAGGTGTGCATTTAGTAACGGTGAACGATTACTTAGCAAAACGTGATAGCGCGTGGATGGCTCCAATTTTTGAGTTCCATGGTTTAAGCGTTGCTTGTATAGATTATTTTAAACCAAACTCGCCAGAACGTAAAGCGGCTTACAATGCCGATATTACTTATGGTACTAATAACGAATTTGGTTTCGATTACTTACGTGATAACATGGCACATTCGCCAGACGATTTAGTACAACGCCCACACCACTACGCTATTGTAGATGAGGTGGATTCGGTTTTAGTTGATGATGCGCGTACGCCGTTAATTATTTCTGGTCCAATACCACAAGGTGAGCGTCACGAATTTACAGAACTTAAGCCAAAGGTTGACGATATTGTAACGGTACAACGTAAGTATTTAACAGGTGTTTTAGCAGAAGCTAAAAAACTTATTAAAGATGGAGATACTAAAGAAGGTGGTTTAAAATTACTACGTGTTTATCGTGGTATTCCAAAAAACAAAGCCCTTATTAAGTTTTTATCTGAAGAAGGTGTTAAACAATTATTACAAAAAACCGAAAACTATTTCATGGCAGATAACAACCGTGAAATGCCAAAGGTTGATGAGGAATTGTACTATGTAATTGAAGAGAAAAACAACCAGGTTGAATTAACAGATAAAGGAGTTGAGTATATTTCTGGAAAGGATAACCCAGATTTCTTCATCTTACCAGAAATTGGACTTGAAATTGCTAAAATTGAAAGTCAAGGTCTTTCTAAAGAAGACGAGGCTGAACAAAAAGAGGATTTATATAAAGATTTTGGTGTAAAATCCGAACGTATTCATACCTTAAATCAGCTTTTAAAAGCTTATGCTTTATTTGAAAAAGACACCCAATATGTGGTGATGGAAAATAAAGTAATGATTGTAGATGAGCAAACGGGGCGTATTATGGATGGCCGTCGTTACTCTGATGGGTTACACCAAGCGATTGAAGCTAAAGAAAATGTAAAAATTGAAGATGCTACCCAAACTTTTGCAACGGTAACACTACAAAATTACTTTAGAATGTACCGCAAACTAAGTGGTATGACGGGTACAGCTGTTACAGAAGCTGGTGAGTTCTGGGAAATTTACGAATTGGATGTTGTAGAAATACCAACCAACCGCCCTATTGCTCGTGATGATAAAGAAGATTTAGTTTATAAAACTAAGCGTGAAAAATACAATGCGGTTATTGATGATGTTACCAAATTAGCAGAAGCTGGACGCCCAGTTTTAATTGGTACAACATCGGTAGAAATTAGTGAATTGCTTGGTAAAATGCTTAGCATTCGTAAAATACCTCACAATGTATTAAACGCGAAACAACATAAAAAAGAGGCTGATATTGTAGATCAGGCTGGTAAATCTGGACAAGTAACTATCGCAACCAATATGGCTGGTCGTGGTACCGATATTAAATTATCTGCCGAGGTTAAAGCTGCTGGAGGTTTAGCAATTGTTGGTACAGAACGTCACGATTCTCGTCGTGTAGACAGACAGTTACGTGGTCGTGCCGGTCGTCAAGGAGATCCAGGAAGTTCTCAATTTTATGTATCTCTAGAAGATAATTTAATGAGATTGTTTGGTAGTGAGCGTATTGCCAAAATGATGGATAAAATGGGATTACAAGAAGGTGAAGTGATTCAGCATTCTATGATTTCTAAGTCTATTGAGCGTGCACAGAAAAAAGTTGAAGAAAATCAATTTGGAGTTCGTAAGCGTTTATTAGAATATGATGATGTTATGAACGCGCAACGTGAAGTTGTTTATAAACGTCGTCACCATGCATTATTTGGAGAACGTTTACGTGTAGATTTAGCAAATATGATTTTCGATACATCGGAAGGTATTGTTGAAACGAACAAAGCTGCTAGCGATTTTAAAAATTTCGAATTCGAATTAATTCGTTATTTCTCAATGAGCTCTCCAGTAACCGAAGCTGAATTCGGAAAACTTGCTGCTCAAGATATTACTGCTAAAATTTACAAAGCGGCATTTGAGAATTACAAAGAAAAAATGATGCGTAATGCAGAAAGTGCATTCCCTGTTATTAAAAACGTATTTGAAACTCAAGGCGATAAATTTAAGCGTATTGTGGTGCCTTTTACCGATGGAATTAAAACACTAAATGTTGTTACCGATTTAGAAAAAGCATACGAAACTCAAGGAAAACAATTAATTACAGATTTCGAGAAGAACATTACTTTAGCCATTATTGATGATGCTTGGAAAACGCATTTACGCAAAATGGACGAACTTAAGCAATCGGTACAATTAGCAGTGCACGAACAAAAAGACCCGTTACTTATCTATAAATTCGAAGCTTTCGAATTGTTTAAAGCCATGATTGATGAAGTGAATAAAGATGTAATTTCATTCTTATTTAAAGGTGAATTACCTCAGGAAACACAAAACACGATTCAAGAAGCTCGCGATAGAAAACAGGAAAACTTGAATACTCAAAAAGAGGAAATTCCTAATTTAGACGAACGTTCTGCACAAAGCAGAGCTGCTGGAAATACACAATCGCAACAGCAACAAGTTACAGAAACGATAGTGCGTGATCAACCAAAAATTGGTAGAAACGATCGTGTTACTATTAAAAACGTAATGAACGGTGAAAATAAAACAGTAAAATTTAAACAAGCTGAACCTTTATTAGCCAAAGGTGAATGGGTTATTGTTGAAGAATAATCTCAATTCCTAAAAAAAGGAATCCTATAATATTAAAAAGTCCCAACAGAAAACTGTTGGGACTTTTTTTGTTTTAAACATATAATTTGATCATCAACTAAAAGAAAACTAAAAATTTAACCGTTTAGAACCTATCATATAAAAATGAAATTGAATATTGACATTGTAAGAAAAAAAGCATACGTTTGTATACGTGTGGATTACGTGCCCTAAACGAAATTCCATATGCACTTTAGAATTAATAACTTCATATATATTTAATATGACAATACGCCGCCTTATCTACTCTAGTCAAGCTGTAGAGCAATTCACAAAGCGCCAGTTACTAGACCTACTGCATGACTCTCGGGGCTTTAATTCAATTGATAATATTAGCGGCGTTTTAATGCATAAACATGGTTATTTTCTTCAAATAATAGAAGGCGAACATGGAGTAATAGATGACCTTTTGGTTCGTTTACGCAGAGATACCCGTCATAAAGATTTAAAAATTATTCACGATAGCACAACAGAAGATCGCCTTTTTACTAATTGGGCTATGGGTTGCGTTGACTTTGATGATGCCGAATTAAGTATGTTACCAGGTTTTAGAACCGACTTAACCGACCCTGAAGTGATTGAAGAATTAATTAAACATCTACCTGAAGTTGCAACACTTTTACGCGAGAATTTTGTGGATCAATAAGTTATGTTTTGGAAGGCTATAAGTTAAGTATTAACTTAGGGTCCGGACAATTACGCTCATAAAACGCCAAATCCGTTTTAGAACAAACTCCCGGGTAATCACCTTTATAATCTTGAATATCTTTTATAATCTGAAAATGTAAATGCGGAGGATAATCACCATTTACAGAAGCATCACCCAATTCGGCTATTTTATCAGCTTGCTTGAAAACTTCTCCAACTTCAAGATTATCAATGGAAGCCAAACTTAAATGCCCGTAAAGAGTATAAAAATCAACATTTTGTAAAGTATGCTTTAATATAATGGTTGGTCCGTAATCTCCAAAGTTCTCATTATTGTTAAAGCTATGCACTACGGAATCAAACGGTGTAAAAATAGACGTTCCAATGGGACTCCATAAATCGACGCCTAAGTGGATATTACGTTCTTCTTCAGCTTGACTGCTAAAATGCGTACTACGCTTATAAATGTTTCTCACCTCTAAATAACCGCCATAAGCTACTTCAGCCTTATGGTTTTTAATATGGGTGTTTACAAAATCAGCTAATATATTAGAAGATGATACATCTATGACATTTAGAACGTCGTTAGATTCAGATAAACTTATTGGTATATATTTAGATTTCGGAATATTAGCATCCAAAACAGACATGCTTTCAGCACATAAATCTCTTAGAAATTTCAAAAAATTGATATCCTTCATCGTACCAATACTTAGAAACTAAAGAACTACTTCAGCATATAAATCAAAATCTTCTGCTTCTGTTACTTTTACAGTTGCAAATTCACCTGTTTTTAAATAACATTTAGATGCATCGATTAATACTTCGTTATCTACATCTGGAGAATCAAACTCAGTACGACCAACAAAATAATTACCTTCTTTTCTATCGATAACTACTTTAAAAGTCTCTCCTATTTTATGTTGATTCAGTTCCCAAGAAATTTGAGATTGAATTTCCATAATTTGGTTTGCTCTATCAACTTTAACCTCTTCTGGCACATCGTCCTCTAAAGTGTAAGCATGTGTATTTTCTTCATGAGAATAAGTAAAACAACCTAAACGCTCAAAACGCATATCGCTAACCCATTGTTTTAACTCTTGGAAATTCTCTTCTGTTTCACCAGGATACCCAACAATTAACGTTGTTCTAATTGTCATTTCTGGCACAGCTTCTCTAAACTGACCAATTAACTTAGTCGTTTTTGCTTTATTAGTACCACGACGCATACTTTTTAAAACAGAGTCTGAAATATGCTGCAACGGAATATCTAAATAATTACAAACTTTAGGTTCGCGTTTCATAACATCTAAAACGTCTAACGGAAAGCCTGTTGGAAATGCGTAATGTAAACGAATCCACTCGATACCTTCTACTTTTACTAAAGCCTCTAATAGCTCTGCTAAGTTTCGTTTTTTATAAATATCAAGTCCGTAATACGTTAAATCTTGGGCAATTAATATCAATTCTTTAACACCTTTAGCTGCTAGTTTTTCCGATTCGGTAACCAAATCTTCAATAGGTGTACTTTTATGTTTACCGCGCATTAAAGGAATGGCACAAAAAGAACATGGTCTATCGCAACCTTCTGCAATTTTTAAGTAAGCATAGTTTTTTGGCGTTGTTGTTAAACGCTCACCAATTAATTCGTGTCGGTAATCGGCACCCAAAGCTTTTAGTAATCCTGGTAACTCAGTAGTTCCAAAATACTCATCCACATTAGGGATTTCTTTTATCAAATCTGGCTTATAACGTTCACTTAAACAACCGGTAACAAAGACTTTATCTACATCGCCATCGTTTTTTTTCTGTACGTATTCAAGAATAGTATTTACACTTTCTTCCTTCGCATTATTGATAAAACCGCAGGTATTTATAACCACAATATTACCTTCTTCTTCATGTACAACATCTTTTCCGCTGGCTTTAAGTTGCCCCATAAGCACTTCGCTATCGTAAACATTTTTACTACAGCCTAGTGTTACTACGTTGATTTTGTTCTTTTTAAGTGTCTTTGTTCTCATACCAAAAATTAAGTGTGCAAAGATACGCAATGCGGATTGATTTACTAGGAATGATTGAAGAATAACACCAATAGAAATTTAGATTAAACCAATAGTCCGTTTTACAGTCTAAATTATTAAATTTACTATGATGAAGTATTTACGCCATATCAATCTAGTTTTCGTATTATTAATTTTGAATTGTTCTTCTGAGAACAATCCAATTATAGAAGAAAACCCAACTGTTGAACCCATCTATTTTCCTCCTTTAAGTTCAGATGTTTGGGAAACAAAATCCATAAGCGATTTAAACTGGAACGCTAACGAACTACAATCACTACTCGATTACTTAGAAGAAAAAAATAGTAAAAGCTTTATCATTTTACATGATGGTAAGCTTGTAGTTGAGCACTACATGAACGACCATAGCAGCACAAAATCTTGGTACTGGGCAAGTGCAGGAAAAACGTTGACCACAGCAACCGCAGGAATAGCGCAAGACCAAAATTTTTTAAATATAAACACTAAAGTATCCGACTATTTAGGAATTGGCTGGACGAGTTTGACTTTAGAAAAAGAGAACCTAATTTCAACTAAAAACTTACTATCTATGAGTTCTGGTTTGGACGATAGTTTGGGCGACGATGTAACTCCAGAAAACCTACAATATATAGCGGATGCAAACTCCCGTTGGGCCTACCACAATGTTTATGTAAAAACACAAGATGTAGTCGCCGCAGCAACCGGCCAAAATTGGGACACTTATTTCAGTGAAAACCTTAAGGATAAAATAGGTATGAGTGGTCAATGGATTTCTCTCAATAATTTAAGTGTCTATTGGAGCAACACACGAAGTATGGCACGCTTTGGACTTTTAATGTATACCAACGGAACATGGGATGAAACACAAATTATATCTGAAGCTTTTTTAAATGAAGCGACTAATACCTCGCAAAACATTAATGAGGCTTATGGCTATTTATGGTGGCTTAACGGAAAATCGAGCTACCATTTACCGCAAAGTCAATTAGAGTTTAATGGAAAACTAATTCCAAATGCCCCTGATGATATGTATGCCGCTTTAGGTAAAAACGATCAGAAAATTTATATTGTACCAAGTAAAAAACTAGTAATTGTAAGAATGGGCAACGCTGCCGATAGCGAAAATTTCGCCTTATCTAGTTTTGATAACGAGTTATGGGCTAAAATCAATGCTTTAATCGAGTAAGCTTTACCTATCTTCTTCATCTTAAAAATAAAACGAACACTGTTATTTATCTAAACAGTCTGATTAATACAATTGATAAATACTTACTAACAATATCCATAAGCCTCTATTAAAACTTCAAACGCAAGTTTTTCTTCTAAAACACATCTAAACGTTATTACTAAATCAAAGTATTAAAAAGTAAAGTATTAATAAAACTTTGTTATTAATACTTCCTGCTGAAAAACTCGTTTAAAGAAAAGACTTTGCAAAAGAAACATATATTCTCTCTACTTACAATATTCTGTATTTACATCCAATCTCACGCGCAATTATGTGAAGGTAGTTTAGGTGACCCTATTGTAGAAATCGACTTCGGATCGGGCTCAAATAGAGGAAGCGCATTAGGTTCGGCCATTACAGCATTTACTTATAGAGCAAGTGGTGAGCTAGATGAAGGCGAGTACACCATCGTAAATTCTTCCAGCGGATTAAAAGCCAATGCCTGGCATGTAACTAACGACCACACTGGTAATTCAAATGGATATATGATGGTAATTAATAGCGCCGTAATAGCAAATGAAGGTGTATTTTACACTAAAACAGTTTCAGGACTTTGCCCGAATACTACTTATGAATTTTCAGCATGGTTAATAAATTTATTGAACCCCAACGCAGGACTTACAGATCAATATAGCCCGAATGTAACCTTCAGAATTAGTGACACTTCTGGTAATATTTTAGGGTTTTATAGCACAGGAGACATTAACCAAACATCTTCACCAACATGGTTACAATATGGCTTCTTTTTTACATCGGGAGCTGACGCGGAAGTTGTTATTAGCATTTTAAACTCTGCGCCTAGCGCACATCCTGGTAACGATATTGCATTAGATGATATTAGCTTTAGACCTTGTGGCCCAACTATAATTAATTCTATTGACAACGACGCTGCAACAGCTTTATCTATTTGCCAAAACGAAAGTGTAAACTATACTTTTCAAGCTGATGTTTCTTCCGGATATACCGATCCACGATATCAATGGCAGCTTTCTGATGACAATGCTGATACTTGGCTAGATATTACAGGCGAAACCACTCCAAACTATCTGTTTTTCGACACGAACACTCCCGGGACATTTCTATATAGATTAACTGTTGCCAACGGCAATTACATAAACTCTGCTTTTTGCAGAATTGCTTCAGATAATTTTGAAGTAGAAATTATTGGAACTCCAGAAGCCCTAACCGGTGAAGCCGAACAGTTATTTTGCACTACACAAAACCCAACTATAGCGAATATTGAAGTTAGCGCAACTGCTATTTGGTATGATGCCCAAATAGCAGGAAATATTTTACCAGAGGAAACAAGTTTAAACGACGGAGTTACTTATTACGCAGCAAAAGAAACTATTAATGGTTGTGAAAGTGATGACAGACTTGCTGTTTTGGTAAACATAATATCGCCCACACTCGCCATAAATAACATATCAGTTGTGGTCTGTGATAATTTAAATGATGATGAAGAAGTTATTGATTTTACAATTTACGAAGCTCTATTAACCAACTGTAGTGATTGTAATTTCAATTTCTTCACATCTCAATCGGGAGCAGAAAACTATTATGAAGACCAACATATTACAGAACCGACTAGTTATAATTGGTATATAGAAACCCCTACAATTTACGCTCGAATTGATTCGGCCGATCATTGTTATCAAATAGCAGAAATAACTGTTTCGCTACAAGCGACTCCAATAATTGATATTCAAGACTTTATAGGTATATGTGAAGACGACAATGAAATAACGGTAGATGCAGGAAATGGTTTTAATACTTACCTTTGGTCTACCGGAGAAACAACACAAACTATAAATATTCCTACTTCAAATATTGGCAGTTACTCCATAACAGTAACTAAAGATTATGCCACCTACACCTGCTCTACAACTAAAAATTTCGAAGTCGTACTATCTAACGAAGCCATTATTCAAAATATTGAAATTGAAGATTGGACCGACACTAACAATTCAATAACCGTTAATTTATCTCACTTAAGTCTTGGAGATTATGAATTCTCTTTAGATGACACCAACTACCAAGATGATAATGTATTTACAAGATTACCAATAGGGGAATACACTATTTACGTAAGAGATAAAAATGGTTGTGGTACTATTACAGAAAATGTTTACATATTAAATGCACCTAAATACTTTACGCCAAATGGAGATGGATTTCATGACACATGGTCTATTAAGTATTCCGAAACGGAAGAAACTTTAGATATAAAAATATACGATAGATATGGAAAACTACTTAAAACCTTAGATAAAAACACATCATGGGATGGCAGTTATAATGGAAGAAACATGCCAACTTCAGATTATTGGTTTGTAGTAACACGTGCCGATGGCAAGAATTACACCGGACACTTTACACTAAAAAGATAATTTCTATTTGAAAAAAGAATCTACAAATTCATATTTATTGAACACTTGTAAATCTTCGATACCTTCACCAACACCAATATATTTTACAGGAATTTTAAATTGATCGGAAATACCAATAACAACTCCTCCTTTTGCCGTACCATCTAGTTTGGTAACGGCTAAAGATGTAACCTCTGTAGCTGCTGTAAACTGCTTAGCTTGCTCAAAAGCATTTTGACCTGTAGAACCATCTAAAACTAAAAGCACATCGTGAGGCGCATCTACAACAACTTTTTGCATAACGCGCTTTACCTTGGTAAGCTCATTCATTAAGTTTATCTTGTTGTGTAGACGTCCGGCTGTATCAATAATAATAACATCGGCATCTTGATTAACACCAGACTTTAATGCGTCGAACGCTACAGAAGCAGGATCACTTCCCATTTCCTGACGAATCATTGGTACATCTACACGGTCTGCCCAAACTTGTAATTGGTCTATGGCTGCTGCGCGAAACGTATCTGCCGCACCTAAAACCACCTTCAAACCTTGTTTTTTAAATTGATAAGCCAACTTACCAATAGTTGTTGTTTTACCAACACCATTAACACCAACTACCATTAAAACATAAGGCGTTTTTTTACCATTTTCTTGTTTTGGCAAAGTAGGTATTGTATAATCGGTATCTTCTCCAGAATTTGTTTCGCTTAACAAAGCAGCAATTTCTTCACGAAGTATTTTATTAAGCTCATCAGTACCAAGGTATTTGTCCTTTGCAACACGTTCTTCAATGCGTTCTATAACTTTAAGCGTGGTATTTACACCAACATCACTAGATACAAGAACTTCTTCAAGGTTATCTAAAACCTCGTCGTCTACTTTAGATTTTCCGGCTACCGCTTTACTTAGTTTTCCAAAAAAACTAGATTTAGTTTTTTCTAATCCTTTATCAAGGGTTTCCTTTTTATCCGACGAAAATATTTTTTTAAAAAAGCTCATTTTCTTGCTAGTTGTTAGTTATAGAGTGGTTATGCTCTTTATATTTCTACTTTAATTGTTAGGTTCGTTATCATAAATTAAACAAAGTTACTTTTACATAAATGTTTTTTCGTAGCACGTTCCTAATTACTCTTGTCAAAATCCTTACCACATTTTTTTACTGCTAATGTGTCAGTTAAATTAACCTATTCAAATATAAAAATAAAAAAGCTGCTTTCGAAAACGAAAGCAGCTTTTAATATTGTATAACACTGTAAATTACTTTTTAGCTAAAAAGTCACTTACTTGTTCTGGATTCATGATAGATTCAACAAACATGTAAGCTCCAGTTTTTGGAGACTTTACCATTTTTATTGCTTTTGTTAATCTTTTAGATCCTGTTTGTAATGATGCTACGGATTTCTTTGCCATGACCTATATATTTTTAAGGTATTTGAAATTTTATTGCTAAAACTTCTAATTATTTAATTTCTTTATGAACTGTCATACGCTTAAGGATAGGATTAAATTTCTTAATCTCCATTCTATCTGGCGTGTTCTTTTTATTCTTAGTAGTAATGTAACGAGAAGTACCCGCTTGACCAGATTCTTTATGCTCTGTACATTCTAATATCACCTGTATTCTATTGCCTCTTTTTGCCATTTCTTTATATTTTTAATACAGCGAATTACTTCGTTAAAAATCCTTTAGATTTTGCATCTTTAATTGCTGCAGAAATACCTATTTTATTAATTGTTTTTAAAGCAGATGTTGAAACCTTTAAAGTTATCCAGCTGTCTTCTTCTGGAAGGTAAAAACGTTTCTTTACTAAATTCGCATTGAATTTGCGTTTAGTTCTGTTTAATGCATGAGACACGTTGTTTCCAACCATCGCCTTCTTTCCTGTAAGTTCACAAACTCTTGACATTCTATATAACTTTAATTTTGTTGCTTAAAATCGAGGTGCAAATATATAAAATCTTTACGGTATGACAACCAATTTTTTATCAATTTTTAAAAATTTCTTTCAATAACATTTCAAAAGCCTTGTTAGCCCCCTTATTTATTACTTTTAATCTCAAATTGCCTAACATAAATTTTTCTGAATAAACTCTAGTTTTTGTCGCGATCGCAATAAAAACTGTTCCTACTTCAACATCAGAATCACCTTTTGTTGGTCCTGCATTACCTGTTGTAGCAATTGCAAAATCGACATCAAATAATTCTAAAACATGTTTCGCCATAGATTCTGCTACTTTTGCACTAACCACAGAATCGGCATCTATAGCCTCTTTAGAAACACCTAAAATATTAATTTTAGATTCGGTTGCATAGCTCACTACACTTCCTTTAAAATATGCCGAAGCACCAGAATTTGCCGTAAAACGTTCGGCAATCTTACCACCTGTACAACTTTCTGCTGTAGCTACAGTTTTACCTATTTTGGTAAGTTGTTTTCCAATTATAGCTTCAATTGAAGCATCATCTTCCTCAAAACCTACAAATTCTTCTTTAATTAAAGGAATAAGGGTATCAATTTGTTTCTGTACCTCACTTATTACTTTACTCTTATCAAAACCTTTAGATGATAATCGCAAGCGCATATTCCCTAAACTTGGTAAGTATGCTAATTTAATTTCAGGAGGTAGTGCATCTTCCCAATCTTCAATTCTCGCAGCTAAAGTGCTTTCACCTAAACCAAAAATTAAAAGGGTACGATGTAAAATATAAGGACAATCAAATTTATCTCTAATGCGTGGTACCACTTCGCGGTCTATTAAGCCTTCCATTTCAAAAGGCACACCAGGTAATGAAACAAAAACTTTGTTATTTCTCTCCATCCACATACCAGGCGCTGTACCCAAAGTATTCATTAAAACTGTAGCCTTAGATGGCACCAGCGCCTGATCTAAATTAACTTGTAATAATGTTTGGCGTACGTATTTATGCCAAAGATCTTGTATGTTTTTCTCTACCGAATCATCTCTAATTAAAGTATCATTAAAATACTCGGCAATTGTTTTTTTGGTAATATCGTCTTTTGTTGGCCCTAAACCACCGGTAATTATTATAACATCTACGCGGCTTTCAGCATCTTTAAAGGCCTGAAGAATATGTTCCTTATCATCTTGAATAGATGTAATTTGGTACACCGAAACTCCAATTTTATTAAGTTGCTTGCCAATATAAGCAGAATTAGTATCTATTACTTGCCCAATAAGCAGCTCGTCTCCAATGGTAATAATTTCTGCTAACATAAGCTATAAATTAAAATCTGCCTTAATTTCAGCCACGGCACTCTCTACTGCGGTAATCACGGTATTAAGTTGTCCGGTAACATCCAATTCTTTTTTAGTAAATTTCCCCCAATCTTGTACTTCAATTAAGGTATCAAGTACACCTAATTCAAATAAATCAATTGTTGGTTTCATTTTATGTGCTGCCTGATAAGCTTCTTGATAATCTTTCTCGGCAACCGCTTTTTTTAAGCGTTCTGCATCTTCCGGTACTTCTTCCAAAAATGCTTCGGCAAGCGCCGCAATAAAACTTTCGTCATTGTCTGCTAGCTCTCTTACTCTAAATAACTTGTAGTGTTGTTCCATTTATTTAACTGTTATTGAAAATAATTCTTTATCTTCTATAAATCCCTTTAGTTTGTCGTTTGCATTTACTTTTCCTACACCAGCAGGCGTTCCCGTAAATATAATATCTCCTATCTTTAAAGTAAAATATTTAGACACATATTCTATTAATTCATCAATTTTCCACAACATAAGGCTCGTATTTCCATTTTGCACAATAAAATCGTTCTTTTTTAAAGAAAAATTTATGTCATCGACATTTTCAACCTTTTCAACAGGAATCCAATCACCAATAACAGCCGCTCCATCAAAACTTTTTGCTTTCTCCCAAGGCAAACCTTTCGCTTTTAATTTGGCTTGTAAATCGCGTGCTGTAAAATCTATACCCAATCCAATTTCTTGATAATATTTGTGTGCAAATTTTCTATCAATATGCTTTCCTACACGATTTATTTTTACCAAAACCTCAACCTCATAATGTACATCATCAGAAAAATCAGGAATAAAAAATGGCTGTTTTTTTAGTAAAATTGCCGTGTCTGGTTTTAAAAATACCACCGGATCTGTTGGCTTTTCATTATTCAACTCTTCAATATGTTCAGTATAATTACGGCCTATGCAAATAAGTTTCATGCTTAATAAATTTTAATTTGGGCGTTACCCTAGCGGGTCGGGCTTTACGCTACAAGTCCTCGCACCTCCTTCGTCGGGCTGTGGGCTTTTCTCTGCAATCCCTAACGCAGTATTCAGTAATTCAGTTTTCAGTCGCCGTTTTCAGTGAGCTAGATTCTTAATAAAGTATTCAAAAGTACCCCCTCGATTACCTAAATATTATTTCCAATTCTACCTTTTCACAATATAAACTTCAGTCTCTCTTCTAAACTCCAACTTCTAGTACCTTCCTTTTTTAAAGCTTCGTATTTAAACTACGTAACTTAATTCCGGTAAGCACTTTTTTAGTGTACAACGGAAAATCGGCATTTAACAACCAACCAAAATAACCTGGCTCCTGCTCTAAAACATCGGTTACTAATTTTCCTTTATGCTTTCCGAAAGAGAAACACTCTACACCTTCTTTATTATAGTTTATAAAACCTGCAAAATCAGCAAATTTATTTCTCGAGCTAAATTCAGCTAAAAACTTAGTACTGTTTTCCAACTCGTCGTATCGATCTAGTTGTGCTTTTAAAATTTCATAAGTCGCGTTAGTATCTGCCTCGGCGCTATGTGCACCTTCCAGGTTTTCATTACAATAAAATTTGTAAGCAGCACTTAATGTGCGTTGTTCCATTTTATGAAAAATAGTTTGCACATCTACAGCCAAGCTACTTTTCATATCAAAATCGATATCGGCACGCAACAATTCTTCAGCTAATAAAGGAATATCAAATCTATTAGAATTAAATCCTCCTAAATCCGAATCTTTAATCATACCATAAATATCCTTGGCCAACTCTTTAAAGGTTGGCTCATTAGCAACCTTTTCATTACTAATACCATGAATTTCAATAACCTCTTGTGGTATGGTCATTTCCGGATTCACTAACCAAGTTCTACTTTCCTTATTTCCATTAGGGTAAACTTTAAGAATAGAAATTTCGACTACGCGGTCTTTAGATATATTAATCCCTGTAGTTTCTAAATCGAAAAAACAAATGGGTTTTGTAAGGTTTAACTTCATTTTTAATTAAATATTTTTACAAATATACTTTTAAAATTTGTTTAAATTTGTTCATACTATGAATAGAAATCACAAAACAGCATATTCTTTTATTGTATTACTTTTTATTTCTTGCCTCAGTTTTGCTCAGCAAACAAAGAATGAAAACGTAGAACTTGTTAAAAAACAAAACGGTAAGCGTTTAGAGTTTTTTGCCAAAAACAGCGACTCTGTAAGCTATTCCGTTTTTTTACGCATAGAAACCGAAGATTACAGAAGAAGCAGCAACAGGCCCGTACTACAAGTTATTCCTGCCAACAGCGAAACTCACTTAATTACACTTATAAAACTTAGTGATCAGCCGGGTGACTATAAAGAGCAGTTTATTGTAAATAAAATTAGCCAAAGCTTAAATTTCCGTAAAGATTTTAATGATATCCAAATAAATATAGACGAAGCTTTAAAAACCGAAGACATCACCATTTTTGAATCAGAAAATTGCGAGTTATGTAACGAAGCCAAAAGTTTATTTAGCGCTTACCAAATAGCGTTTAAAACTAAAGACATTACAGAAGATCAGCAAAAACTAGAAAAACTATTAAAAAAAGCAGGCCAAGCAAATTACGATATTCAAAACGCGGTTTTTATACTTAAAATAAAGGAGTCTATTTACACCAATATAACTACAAAAACCGCACTTATAGATACTATAAACAACTACAATAAGTAGACGCTTATATTTCTCTATTTATATCCCAAGCTTCTAAGTAATCGCTAACAGCTTTTACAAACATACCTCCCAAAGCGCCATTAACAACACGATGATCGTAAGAGTGAGATAAAAACATTTTGTAACGAATACCAATAAAATCACCTTCAGGAGTTTCGATAACTGCAGGTACTTTTCTAATAGCTCCTAAGGCTAATATACCAACTTGTGGCTGGTTAATTATAGGTGTTCCCATAATACTACCAAAGGTTCCAACATTAGTAACTGTATAAGTTCCGCCCTGCACATCGTCTGGCTTAAGTTGGTTTAATCGTGCTCTGTTTGCTAAATCGTTTACCTGTTTTGTCATGCCAACTAAATTAAGCTGATCGGCATTTTTAATAACAGGTACAATTAAGTTTCCATCTGGTAAAGCAGCTGCCATACCAAGATTTATATTTTTCTTCTTTATTATAGTATCACCTTGTAATGAAATATTCATCATTGGGTAGTCACGAAGTGCTTTTGCAATAGCTTCCATAAAAATAGGTGTAAACGTTAAGTTTTCACCCTCACGTTTCATAAAGCCATCTTTAACTTTCTTTCTCCAATTCCAAACATTAGTAACATCGGCTTCTATAAAACTTTGTACATGTGCAGAAGTTTGAATTGACGCTTGCATATGGTGCGCAACTAATTTACCCATCCTAGTCATTTCAATAATTTCATCTTCACCATTAGAGACAACTGATTTAGCAGCTTCTTTTGGTTTTACAGTTTCCGACTTTGCAGCAACAGGAGTTTCTGTTTTAATATTATTCACAACCGGAGTTGCACCTCTATTATCAATATAATTTAATATATCTGTTTTTGTAACTCGGTTATCTTTACCCGTACCAACAATAGCGTCCAAATCTTCTTGAGAGATTCCTTCTGCTTTTGCTATATTTTTAACTAGCGGCGAATAAAAACGCGTTTCATTAGAAACTATCGGAGCTACAGTTTCTTTAGCTATACTTATAGTTTGCTCTATTTGTTCGGCAGCTTGTTGCTCTGTATCTTCTACTTTCGTAGAAGCCGTTGCAGTATCACTAGCACCTTCAAGATCACCATCAGTTTCAATTATTGCTAAAACCTCACCTACCTGAACAACATCATCAACATTGAAAAACTTTTCTACTAAAACACCTTCAAATTCACTCGGGACTTCGCTATCCACCTTATCGGTAGCAATTTCAAGAACTGCCTCGTCTAATTCGATAGTATCTCCAACTTCTTTTAACCAAGAGGTAATTGTTGCCTCAGCAACGCTTTCTCCCATTTTAGGTAACTTTAGTTCAAACTTTGCCATATTAATAATAAAATACTTGTTTTTTAAATTTAGACTGCAAAATTAATGAAAAATCAGCAAATTCCTTAAATAAATCTCATAATACTATTATAAAATTATAACTTCTCCCTGACTAAATCCATCATTACTACCCAAAATAAAATTAGATTGGTTTGGTAATATTTTATAAGTTAACTCTTTATCAGAGGTTTTAATAAATTCAATAATATCTTTATATGTCATTGTGTTCGCATCGAAAATCACCTCAGCATTATGTTCAATTGAAGATAATTGATCTTCAAAACTTAACTTTATAGGTAATTTAGCTTCCAAGGCTTTATTCATGACATTTGAAACAAACACAAATTCTGAAATAGCTTTATATGTTTTTTTATTTCTTTTTCTAAAAATAAAAGCCAATTTAATACCCAACCAAACAACTATGTCGAATACAAGGTTTTGCTTAAAGTGCTTTTCGTAAAAAATTTGCATAGCACCAAAGAATCGGCGCGCATAATTGCGATCTTTTAAAGTGCTTTCACCTTTAAAGTGAACCACTGTAGTTTCGCCATAATAGTAATTCTTATACCCAGCCGTTAGTACTTTATATGACAAATCTATATCTTCACCGTACATAAAGTAATCTTCATCAAAACCACCAACAGTGTTATAAACACTTTTTTTGATCAGCATAAAAGCACCTACCAATATATTAACCTCACCATGATCTTCTTGAGATAAATGATTAGCATAATAATCTTGAGAGTTACCTAATATCTTTTTTAATGAAACTTTTACCGTTGGAATATTTCGTTTGCTTTCTGGTAAAAATGTACCACTCCCATTCATTAATCTACAACCAACAATACCTAGCTTAGATTTAGTTTCTGCAAACTTTAGAAGCTTCACAAAAGTATCTTCTGCTACAACAGTATCCGGATTTAGAATGCAAATATATTCGCCTTGAGCGGCGGCGACACCAATATTATTTCCTTTTGAAAAACCAAAATTCTCTTTATTCTCAATAAGTTTAACCTTAGGAAATATGGTTTTCACCATTTGACAACTTGTGTCACTAGAGTCATTATCAACTACAATAATTTCGGCATCAATATCAGAAATTGCTGCTTCTACACTTTTTAAAGCTAGCTCTAAAAAGTAACGCACATTATAATTTAAAATAACTATTGAGAGCTTCAAGTACTAAGGTTTATAGTTTTAAGGATGATTCAAATGGTATTCTATTTACAATACTACGCCCAAGTGTAATTTCATCGGCATACTCTAATTCGTCGCCAACCGAAATACCTCTTGCAATAGTAGATGTAAACACATCGTAATCCTGAATTTGCTTATAAATATAAAAGTTTGTAGTATCACCTTCCATGGTAGAGCTTAATGCAAAAATAAGTTCTTTAGCTTTCCCTTCTTTCACTTTGTTAACCAAAGATTCTATATTTAAATCGTGAGGACCAATACCATCCATTGGAGAAATTTTCCCGCCTAATACATGATACAGCCCTTTATACGAACTTGTATTTTCAATAGCCATTACATCTCTCACATCTTCAACCACACAAATCATAGCTTCATTACGCCCAGGATTAGAACATATTTCACACAACGCTACGTCGCTAATATTATTGCAAGACTTACAAAATTTTATATCATTACGCATCGTCTTTAATGCTTCGGCCAAACCAATAGTTTGTTCTTTAGGTTGCCTTAACATATGCAAAACTAAACGCAATGCAGTACGCTTACCAATACCTGGCAATTGAGACATCTCATTTACAGCACGTTCTAATAATTTCGAAGAAAATTCCATGGCTGCGAATTTACTATTTAGCACGGAATTTCGCTAATTTTCACGCACACTTTTAAATAACATCTTTTGCACTTGTTTTTTGATGTTTAATATTCGTATTTTGAAACTTGAAATTTAATTTTAAATGACGGCTACACAAATACTTTTACTAATCGCTGCTTACTTTGGCGTATTAATTTTAATCTCTTATTTTACAGGAAAAGAAGACAGCAACGATGCCTTTTTTAAAGCTAACAAATCGGCTCCTTGGTACTTAGTAGCCTTTGGAATGATTGGCGCATCGCTCTCTGGAGTTACTTTTATTTCTGTTCCTGGCTGGGTTGCCGGTTCGCAATTTAGTTATATGCAAGTCGTTTTTGGTTATCTCGTTGGTTATTTGGTAATCGCATTTGTACTTATGCCCATTTACTATAGACTCAATGTTATTTCCATTTATCAATATTTAGAAAGTAGATTTGGAACCGTGAGTTATAAAACAGGCGCCTTTTTCTTCTTTATTTCTCGTGTTTTAGGAGCTGCTTTCCGATTATATCTAATTGCTATTGTTTTACAAAAATTTGTTTTTGATGCTTACGGAGTTCCGTTTGTTGTAACAGTAAGTATTTCCATATTACTTATTTGGCTGTACACTTTTAAAGGCGGTATAAAAACCATTATATGGACAGATACCTTACAAACACTTTTTATGCTTACTGCGCTAGTAGTAGCTGTATATCTAATTACAGATGAGTTGAATTGGAGTTTTGCAGATTTTTTAGCTTCGGAAGAATTAACGAAGTACAACAAAATTATGTTTACCGATTCTATTTTAGCTAAAAACCACTTTATAAAATCGTTTTTAGGCGGTATGTTTATCGCTATTTGCATGACTGGTTTAGACCAAGATATGATGCAAAAAAACCTGAGTTGTAAAACCCTTAAAGACGCCCAAAAGAACATGCTGTCTTTTGCTTCAGTATTAATTGTAGTAAATTTTGTTTTCCTTCTACTTGGCGCTCTATTATTTATTTATGCCGAAAAACATAACATTGCCACACCTATGCTAGACGGTAAAGTAAAAACCGATTTACTTTTTCCTGAAATAGCACTTAATGGCGGATTGAGTATAAGCTTAGCTATTTTCTTTTTACTAGGTTTAATTGCTGCTGCTTATAGTAGTGCCGATTCGGCATTAACCTCACTAACGACATCGTTTTGTGTAGATTTTTTAGGGATTGAAAAACGAGAAGCCCACACGCAAAAAAGCTTAAGAAAACGTATACACATATTAATGAGCGTTTTACTTATAATAGTTATCGTGATTTTTAAATACGTGCTAGACAGCAACGTTATAGACAACTTGCTAAAAGTTGCTGGCTATACTTATGGACCTCTTTTAGGTCTATTCGCTTTTGGAATTTTCACCAAACGAATTATTAAAGATAAATTGGTTTGGGTTGTTGCATTAGCAGCCTTAGCACTATCTTTTATTATAGGCAACATTCCTGCCGAAAATATTGGCGGTTATATTATTGGATACGAGCTTTTAATAATAAATGGCTTATTAACTTTTATTGGACTATTCCTTATCTCTAAAAAAAGCGAAGCTTAATATTGTTTAATAGACAAGAGCACCAAAGTACAAGCAACCTCAACGTTAATATTGTTTTGTTCTAAAAGTTTATAAAATTCAGGATTCTCTGTACCTGGATTAAAAATAACACGCTTCGGGTTTAAGTTAATTATATAATTAAAATATGGCTCTTGTCGGCTAGGGTTTAAATATAGCGTTACGGTATCTATAGATGCATATGGTACTAATTCCGTATCAATATTAATACCTGCCACTGTCCCTTCCCTTAAACCAATAGCTACTACTTCGTGTTTATGTGTTACCAGTTTATTGATAGCCATATTGGAATATCGAGATGACTTTAATGATGCACCTATTACTAATGTTTTTTTACTCATTTCTATTTGTTTTTATATGTATTTAGACGTTGTTATCAAAACTTCCTTTCGTTTAATAAAACACGCGCTATTCTTACAGACTTATTAAGTTATTAATATAAAAAATATGTTTGACTAACTTAAAGCCTTATTATTTTATTTGAAAAAAAATACAATTTTGTAAAATAAAACTAAACAGAATTCGTTATATTACAGATATACAACCAAATACGAATATAATTATTTAGAGTTAGTCGTCTTCACATTACAAAAACCGTAACAATTAGGTTGTTATTCAATAAAAAGCTCGAGTTTACGCTCGAGCTTTAGTTACTTATAGTCAATACGTTAAAATTTGTTAAATTTTAGATGCTCATGAAATATAAATGACTTTTCTACGTCTTAGTTATTAAGATTCTTCACTTATGTGTTAGTGGAAGTTGATTAATAGCTAGAAAAACCCAAAACTTTACTGTTTTGGGTTTTTCGTTTTTATCTTATACACAGCTCATAAAGCAAAACTAGTAATTCCCTTTTGGTTAATAAGCCATGCGTTTTACATTGTGAGACTTTATTTTCAGACTTCCAACTCTCTATCAGTATCTATTATTTCATTTTTCGCCTAGTTAGTAAATAATAAAGTTTAAATATTTATTTTTGATAAAAAAATAATTAAGTATTGTAGGCTTCCCTAAAAATAGGACAGTTATAAATTCGAATTTATTAACTTTAAACTCAAACTGTCACAATGAAAAACAGCAAATTTAGCGAGAGTCAGATAATCAAAGCTCTCAAAGAAAACGAACAAGGAAGATCTGTAGGTGATTTATCCAGAGCCTTAGGAATAGATAAGAGCACGTTTTATTACTGGCGTAAGAAGTATGGCGGTATGGAACAACAACAGCTTAAGCGGCTGAAGGAGCTTGAAGAGGAAAATAATAGACTCAAACAGATGTATGCAGACGTCAGTCTGGATAATAAGATGCTAAAGGACGTTTTGTCAAAAAAGTTCTAAAGCCTTCCGACAAGCGAGTTCGTGTCAAATATCTTGTTAAAGAGTTTACTGTGCCTATTGTACGTGCCTGCAAGGTTGTAGGATTAAGTAGGTCGATGTGGTACTATCAGAGCAAGAAAGATGACAGCGAAGTCATTGATAAACTCACATATCTTGCGGAATCATATCCACAAAGGGGCTTTGATGAGTATTATCACAAAATCCGTCGTGAAGGCTTAAAATGGAATAGAAAACGAGTGCTACGCATTTACAGGGATATGAAATTAAGCTTAAGGCGTAAGCACAAAAAGCGTTTAGTAAAACGTGTAAAACAACCTTTGGAAACACCTAAGCAGCTCAATGAATGTTGGAGTATGGACTTTATGAGTGATGCACTTACCGATGGTAGAAAAGTGCGCGTATTTAACGTTATTGACGACTGTAATCGAGAAGCATTAGCCATTGAAGCAGGATTATCATATCCAGCCAGAGCTGTAGTATAAACACTAGAATGCTTAAAAGAGGAAATAGGCGCACCTAAATATATAAGATGTGATAACGGACCAGAATTTATCTCTAAAACCTTTATGGTGTGAAAAAAACTTTATTGAAATTAAATATACACAACCTGGAAAACCAATGCAAAACGGATACATAGAACGCTTTAATCGATTCTTTAGAGAAGATATACTAGATGCTTATTACTTCAATGACAAATATCAATTGCAAAAGATAAGCGACAAATGGAGAGAAGACTATAATTTTAACCATCCACATAAATCTCTAGGAAATAAATCCCCTAAAGAATATATGCCCCGATTTGATGAAGAATTTAAATTCTTCATCAAATCGGGGCTAAATAACAATTATTTGTCGAATTTTGAGGTGTCCTAAAAAGGGGAAGCCTACAGTTGTAATTGATATAATCCAATAAGTTAATTTTGTTTTAGTGTTTTTAAAAAGCAATTTTTGAAGATACATAGTTAAGTAAGGTGCTATGATAAAAACAGCAATACAAAAAGCCAAATCGGTATAAAACCATTCTCCGATTGTAATATCATTTACAATTCCAATTAATTCAATTGCTTTATAAAAAACTGCGTATCCAAAATATCCGACAAAAAAAGTTATATATGAATAAACAATTCCTGACAAGATTCCAATAGGCAAGTCTATTCGGAATAAGTTATAATTCGACAAAGACAATATTATGCTGAAAATCAATGGATATAAGAATAAACTCGATTCAGTAAAAAACAGAATCGAAACTGATAAAAACGGTGTCAAAATTAATTTTAATATCAGTTTAAGTGATTCCATTTATTCTCATACTGTTTTTTTAGCTTGCTCACAACGTTAAATATATGGCAAGTTGGGCAGAAAATAAGCGGTTACTTTCAGTTTAGCCACAAGCCATTTTTTTTATTTTGTTTTAATTTTTCTCTTTTAATACCAAATCAAAAGATTTGGCGACTTTGCAAATAGACAATAACTTTTGGTTTAAACACTAATCGCCCAATTTGCTATATATAGTGCTAGGCAACGTTTTTATTCATACATAATATTTTCCAGTTCACTTTTTTGTCCGTTGTAAATTTCAAAGAAATCTGTAGGTTTGTTGGCTATAAGTTTGACCATTTCTTCGTGGTCGTGATTTAGTCGATATACTTTTCCTTTTTTATCTATTGCTACATAATTTCCGTCTTCCATATCCAAAATTGTGTAAAATAGTTTTTCATCAAATTCAATTTCAAATGTGTAGTCCAATTCCAGAAGTTCGATTTGTTCTTTAGTCAACGATCTTAATATTTTTTCAGCTATCTTTTGGTCAGGGTTTTCCATTTTCAGATGCTCAAGTTCGATTTCACTTTTCTGAATTTGGTTTAAGTAATAAGTTTTGTGGAAATATTCTGGGTTTTCTATTTCAATTTTGGTCAATCCGTCAGATTGATAATATAATTTAATCGGTTGATAAAGGTTTTCTTTTTTGTTTAGAACAGAAATTCCAGTCAGATTGAAACAGGTCTTGTGATTTCTATTTATAATCTCAAACTCTTTTGGTTTATAGCCACGAAAAATATAAATCCCTCTCGGTTTGTGCATAAAACTAATTCCGTAAATTTTAGAAAGTCCGATTACCGTTTGGATTTGAGGCATTTCAGATTCCAACAATTCAGCTATTTTAAGTCCAAATTGTTCAATATGTTTCTTTTTTGTCTTTCGATTAAAAATGCTCATTTCCAATGTTGCCTAACTAAGATATAAGATAAGATAAGATCACACCAACCTAACATAAACACCCACCCTAGCGGATAATGCGTTAAGGATTGAAATGAAAAGCCCAAAGCATCCCTGATGAAATCGGGATGCGAGGACTTGGAATGTAAAGCCTGCCCCAAAGGGAAACGCCAAAATATTTAAACTCTACTGGATTTTACCATTTTATGATGGCACTTGCCCATGTAAAGCCACTACCGAAAGCAGCTAAAACAACATTATCGCCTTCTTTTATTTTACCTTCTTCCCATGCTTCGGTTAGGGCAATAATTACAGATGCGGCTGTTGTGTTTCCGTATTTTTCAATATTATTAAAGACTTGATCGTCGGTTAATCCAAATTTTTTCTGAATAAACTGCGCGATACGCAAATTGGCTTGATGCGGAATTAACATATCGATATCTTCTTTTTGCATATTGTTTTTCGCCAAACCTTCCATGATTACCTCACTGAAACGCACTACGGCATTTTTAAAAACAAATTGACCATCCATATATGGGAAATACGAGGTATCATCGTCTCCGGCTTCTTTTAGCTCCGGAACCCAATGCCCAATACTTGGTGATTCTACAATAAGTTTATCGGCATATTTACCTTGGCTATGCAGGTGCGTAGATAGAATCCCTTTGTTGTTATCTTCTTCGCGAGATAACACGCAGGCTCCTGCTCCATCTCCAAAAATAACACTTACGCTACGGCCTCGCGTTGTTTTATCTAGTCCGTTACTGTGATATTCGGCTCCTATAACTAGTATGTTTTTGTACATACCGGTTTTTATAAATTGATCGGCTACAGAAATAGCATAAACAAAACCAGAACATTGGTTACGCACATCTAGCGCTCCAATGGTTGGCATATCTAGCATATCTTGTATTTGCACGCCACACCCCGGGAAGTAATAATCTGGACTTAGGGTTGCAAACACTATAAAATCGATATCGTCATTGGTAAGACCAGAACGTTCTATGGCAATTTTTGCAGCTTTTGCTCCCATAACAGCCGAGGTATCTTCGGTGCCATCTTTTATCCAACGGCGTTCTTTTATACCGGTTCGTTCCTGAATCCAAGCATCATTGGTCTCCATAATTTTTGACAAATCGTCGTTTGTCACCACGTTTTCAGGAAGGTATTTTCCTAAACCTATTATTTTTGAGTTGTACATAATCACCAATTTAGTTTTAATCTCTTTACAATTATAACAATAATTAATAGTTCTAAAATACTATTTCATTTTAAAACTACCATTTTTTTACAAATACTAAAATATTAACCTAATAAAATTAGCCTTTAACGTAATTTTAGGACATTTATGTTATCACTTTAACTAGATTTAATGACAAATTAAAAATCGACTATAAATGAAAAAACTTTTTACTATTTGTTTCCTTTTTACGGGAATGTGGATTTTCTCCCAAGAAAATGTAACGTACCAAAAACCTTCTAAAGAAATTTTAGAACTTTTAGAAGCTCCATTAGCACCTTATATTAGAATTGATAGTAAAGGTGAAAATATGATTTTCTTGCACCGAAGCAGCTTTAAAAGTATTGAAACGCTTTCTGAAAAAGAAATGCGCCTTGGTGGTTTAAGGATTAACCCTAAAACAAATATTAGTAGCAGACAGCGTTATTACAACAATATAGATATTCGTTTAGGAAGAAAAGGGAAAGAAACCCGAGTAGAAAACCTGCCAGAAAACGCGCGTTTCGCAAATTTCTCTTGGTCTCCGAACCAAAAAATGATGGCCTTTACAAACACCACTCTAAACGGTGTAGAACTTTGGGTTTTAGACATTGAAACTAAATCGGCAAAAAAAATAACAAAAGATAACCTAAACGCAAATACCGGTATTCCTTTTTATTGGTTTAAGGACAACAACTCTTTATTGATAAAAACCTTATCGGAAGAAAAAGAAGACCTGATTGACACAAGAACAGCCGTACCAACTGGCCCTACTGTTTCCGTAAGTGAAGCCGGGAAAAAAGCGCAAAATAGAACATACCAAGATTTGTTAAAAAACAAAACAGACGAGCATAATTTCGAACAATTGGTGCGGTCAGATTTACGTAAAGTAGATTTAGAGGGTAACCAAACGCCTTGGATGAAAACAGATATGTATAGAAGTATTTCTTTTTCTCCTGACGGAAACTACATCATGATTACAACTATAGAAAAACCATTTTCTTATTTAGTTACTTATTCTAGATTCCCTTCAAAAAGCAATGTTTATGATACAGATGCTAACCTAATTAAAACCGTTTTGGAAGTGCCATTAATTGAAGATTTACCAAAAGGTTTTATGTCTGTTAGAAAAGGTAAACGCAGAATTTCTTGGAGAGATGATAAACCTGCAACACTTACTTGGGCAGAAGCCTTAGATGAAGGTGATGCAGAAAAAGAAGTGGCTTACAGAGACGAAGTTTTTCAAATGGATGCACCTTTTACAGGAAAAGCCAAATCTGTTGCTAAAACAATTAATAGATTTAGCGGAATTGAATGGGGTAATGAAACTACGGCTATAGTTTATGATTACTGGTGGAATACTAGAAATACAAAAGCATATTTAATTAACCCATCTAACCCTAACACAAAACCTGTAGTTCTTTTTGATAGAAACTACCAAGATACTTATAGCGATCCTGGTGAGTTTGTTACTAAAAAGAATGAATATGGACGATACACTATTGATGTTAGTAATGGTAATGCCTATTTAATTGGTGATGGTTATAGCGCTAAAGGAAAATTTCCTTTTGTAGATAAAATCAATTTAAAATCGAAAAAAACAACCAGACTTTATCAATCAGCTTTAAAAGACAAAGTTGAAGGTATTTCTATGGCATTAGACATAAACAAAGGTGAAATTTTAGTAAGAATTGAATCTAAAAATGAATACCCTAATTATTACATCCGTAATATAAAAAAGAAAATAGCTCTACAACCGTTAACACAATTTGAGAATCCTTTTAAAAGTATACAAAACGTATCTAAAGAACTTATTAAATACAAACGTGAAGATGGATTAGAACTTTCTGGCACACTCTATTTACCAACCAACTATGAGCCTGGCAAAAAATACCCAATGATTATGTGGGCTTACCCAGAAGAGTTTAAAGATAAAAGTAGCGCAGGTCAAAACACAAAAAATTCAAATGAATTTACACACTTGTATTATGGTTCACCTATCTATTGGGTTACTAAGGGTTATGTTGTTTTAAACGATGCCTCTTTCCCTATAGTTGGAGAAGGTGACGAAGAACCTAATGATACGTTTATTAAACAATTAGTGTCAAATGCTAAAGCAGCCATAGATGCAGTAGATGAAATGGGATACATAGACCGTAAAAAAGTGGCTGTAGGCGGACACTCTTATGGTGCTTTTATGACGGCCAATTTATTATCACATTCTAATTTATTTGCAGCTGGTATTGCTAGAAGTGGTGCTTACAATAGAACCTTAACTCCTTTTGGTTTTCAAAGTGAAGAACGTAACTATTGGGAAGCTCCAGAAATCTACAATAAAATGTCTCCTTTTATGCAAGCAAACTCCATGAAAACACCTTTACTTTTAATTCACGGTCAAGCCGACAATAATTCGGGCACTTACCCTTTACAAAGTGAGCGCTACTTTAACGCTCTAAAAGGTTTAGGAGCTCCTGTTAGATTAGTGATGCTACCTAAAGAAAGTCATGGTTATGCCGCTAAAGAGTCTATAATGCATATGCTTTGGGAGCAAGACCAATGGCTAGAGAAATATCTAAAAAATTAATTAAAACTTAAAAACAACCTAAAAGGCCATTCTGTATTAGAATGGCCTTTTTTAATGTCACTTTGTCATATTTTTTCAATTGGCATTTTTGTTGACTATTAGAGAACAGAAGTTAAAAATTTAAATTAATCTGTTTCTCTTCTTCAAGAGAAAAAAATAAATTATATATCATGACAAAAGGAAGTATTAATGTATCGGTAGAGAATATCTTTCCGCTTATTAAAAAATTCTTATATAGCGATCACGAAATTTTTCTACGTGAGCTTATTAGTAACGGTACCGACGCCACTTTAAAATTAAAACACTTAACGAGTATTGGCGAATCTAAAGCTGAATACGGTAACCCTAAAATTGAAGTTAAAATTGATAAAGAAGGAAAAAAACTTCATATTATCGATCAAGGTTTAGGTATGAGTGCAGACGAGGTTGAAAAATACATTAACCAAGTTGCTTTTTCTGGAGCTGAAGAGTTTTTAGATAAATATAAAGATTCTGCTAAAGATTCTGGAATTATCGGTCATTTTGGTTTAGGGTTTTACTCTGCTTTTATGGTAGCCGAAAAAGTTGAAATTATCACTAAATCTCACAGAGAGGAAGATCCTGCTGCACATTGGACTTGCGATGGCTCTCCAGAATTCACTCTAGAAGCTGCTGATAAAACAGATCGTGGAACAGAAATTATTCTTCATATTGCAGAAGATTCTACAGAATTTTTAGAAGAAAATAGAATTTCTGAATTACTTTCTAAGTATAACAAGTTTATGCCTGTGCCAATTAAATTTGGAACTAATGAAATAAACGATCCAGAGTTTACCCCTGCAACAACTAAAGATGAAGATGGTAAAGAAACTACCGAACCTCACAAAAAAATTACGGTTGATAACATTATAAACAACCCTACTCCAGCCTGGACAAAACAACCGGCTGATTTAGAAGAAGAAGATTATAAAAGTTTCTACAGTGAATTATACCCATCTCAATTTGAAGACCCTTTATTCAACATTCACTTAAATGTAGATTACCCGTTCAATTTAACAGGAATTTTATACTTCCCGAAAATGTCGAACGATATGCAAATACAAAAGGATAAAATTCAATTGTATCAAAACCAAGTTTACGTTACAGATAACGTAGAAGGTATTGTACCAGAATTTTTGACTATGTTACGCGGTGTTATCGATTCTCCAGATATTCCATTAAACGTATCACGTTCTTACCTACAGGCCGATGGTGCTGTAAAAAAGATTTCGTCTTACATTACTAGAAAAGTAGCCGATAAATTAAAATCTTTATTCAATTCAAACCGTGAAGATTTTGAAGCTAAATGGAGCGATATTAAACTTGTTATTGAATACGGAATGCTTTCTGAAGATAAATTCTTCGAAAAAGCAGATGCCTTTGCATTATACCCAACCGTAGATGGTGCTCATTATACTTACGAGGAGTTATTCAATAAAATTAAAGCAAACCAAACTGATAAAGACGGTAAGTTAGTTATACTTTATGCTTCTAATAAAGATGCACAACACAGCTATATCGAATCTGCAAAAGCTAAAGGTTACGAGGTTTTATTGTTAGATTCTCCAATTGTATCTCACTTAATTCAAAAACTAGAAAGCAGCAAAGAGAACATCACATTTGCTCGTGTTGATGGAGACCATGTTAGCAATTTAATTAAGAAAGATGAAACAACAATTTCTAAATTAGATGAAGAACAAACTAAAGTTTTAGATGCTTTATTAAAAGAAGTTATCCCTGCAGAAAAATTCACAGTTCAATTAGAATCTATGGATAGTAGCGAATCTCCATTCACTATTACGCAACCAGAATTTATGCGTAGAATGAAAGAAATGCAAGCTACAGGTGGCGGAGGTATGCAAATGTTCGGTAACATGCCAGAAATGTACAACCTTATTGTTAACACAAACTCAGATTTAGTTAGCGATATTTTAGCAACCGAAGTTAAAGAAACTCAAGAGCGTTTAATTACGCAAAGTTTAGATTTAGCACGCCTTTCTCAAGGTTTATTAAAAGGTGAAGAATTAACAAACTTTATTAAACGTAGCTACGAAATGATTAAGTAAGCTATATTATTTTTCGCTTTCGCGGAAACATAACAATACTAAAAGCCACTTTGTGAAAACAAAGTGGTTTTTTATTACAGTTTTCCTAATTTAGCAGAAATAACGATACATGGAAAATCAACATAAAAGCAAAAACTTTAAAGCTTGGCTAGACAAACTTCAACAAGAAAGCTGGCAATTAGAATTACTTATTTCGGGTTTTGCTTTATTTGGTCTTTTTCAAGCATTTCAATATTTCGAACTTTTAAACATTGAATCACAAATAGACAAAAACAAACCTTTAATAATATTAACAGGCATAACATTAACTGCTTGTTCTATATTGGGTTTTACTCTATTATTACATGTTATACTGCGCGGTTTATGGATTGGAGCATTAGGACTACGCTATGTTTCTGGAGATATTGATTATAAAAAACTTAATTACAGTTCTAAATTTGACACTTATTTATGGAAAAAAGTGGGCTCTTTCGATAAGTATATTTCTAAATTAGAAAATTACTGTAGCATTATTTTTGCCATTGCCTTTTTACTCGTCTTTTATGTTATTGCTTTTTTTTCTACAGCTATTGTATTTTCTCTAATAAGCTACATTTATAACAAAACCGAGAATCTGTTTTTTCAGTACAGTTTAATAAGCTTAAGTATACTATTAGTTATAGGAATGCTTTTAACCTTTGTCGATTTTGTTACTCAAGGTTTTTTAAAGCGTAAAAAGATACTTTCAGCTATTTACTTTCCATTTTACAGAGTATTTAGCATTATCACCTTTTCTTTTTTATATCGACCTCTAGTTTACAACTTTATTGATAATAAATTAGGCAAACAAATTAGCTATATTTTAGCTCCAGCTTTTCTTTTTATTATGTATTTCTCCTCTACCGGAAACCTTCGCTCTAATTACATTGATAAATCTAATAATTCTACAAGGTTTTATTCCAACCCTCAAAATTATGAGGATGCCTTATTAGATGAAAAGGATTTTATAAAAAAAGCGTCCATCTCTTCTAAGGTAATAAAAAGCAACTATTTAAGTTTATTTATAACTTTCGATGAATCTATTGAAGAAGATATCTATCAATTCAATAAAACATTAAAACCCGAAAACGATAGTCGCGGCTTTTACTCTAATATGTTAACGCATAGCCCAGACAAATCTTTAAACAAAGACAGTCTTCAAAACGCGTATTTAAAAACATTAAAAAGCATACACCACATAACGATCGATAGTACAGCATACATCAATTTAGATTTTGTATTCACACAAAACAAAAAAAAACAACTCGGTTTCGAATCCTTTATAAATATTCAAAATTTAGCACCAGGTAAACACGTTCTAAAAATAGAGCGACATAGAAAAAATAAAGACACCACATATCTTTCAAAAATTGTAACCATCCCTTTTTGGTATTACAATAAATAAATTGTGCTCTACAGCAAATATATTTATTCATATTTCTATATTTACTAAAAAAAAGAAAAATGAAAAACACATTCTTATTGGCATTAACATTGCTATTTATTACGTCATGTAGCAAAACAGAAGATTTTGTAGATTACTCTGCAGAAAACGATTTAGAAATCCAAGCCTACATAGCTGCTAACGATATAAACGCTGAAAAAAGTAGTACTGGTTTATACTATACAATAGACGAACAAGGCACAGGTGAAAAACCCGTTTTAGATGACCGTGTAAAAGTAGCTTACAAAGGTTACTTAACCGATGGTACCGTTTTCGACGAAAACACCGAAGGATACGATACTTACCTACAAAACTTAATATACGGTTGGTTAGAAGGTTTACAGTATTTCAATGAGGGAGGCAAAGGCACACTAATCATACCTGCTCATTTAGGATATGGTAGTACCACATCTGGCAGTATACCAGCAGGTTCGGTAATTATTTTTGACATCGAATTAATTTACGTGAATTACAAAACCGAAAACGACCAAGAAATTTTACAATATCTTACAGACAACGAATTAAACGCCGAAAAATCCGAAAGTGGCTTGTATTACATTATCGAAGAGTTAGGTAACGGAATCCAACCTACATCTGCAGATAATGTAACTGTGGCTTACAGTGGCTATTACACTAATGGAACACTCTTTGATGAAAGTGATACTTCGGGTGTTTCATTCAACCTAGAACAAGTTATTGCTGGTTGGACAGAAGGGATAACCTACTTTAAGGAAGGTGGAACAGGCAAACTTTTAATACCTGCACATTTAGGATATGGAAACTATTACTTCAACGGTATCCCCGCAGGATCTGTGCTAATTTTTGACATTAATCTTATTTCGGTAAACTAAGCAAAACATAAAACAAACCTTAACGGCTGTCTAAAATATATTTTAGACAGCCGTTTTTATTTTAAAACATTATATTTCGGCTAATAAAAAATCGCAACAAAACTATAACCACCAACACATTACACTCACAAAATATTAATTGATAAAAAATATTTTAAATTTTCTGTAACAAATTTAAATTTCAAACTACTTATAAAATAACTAACCCACAACTTTGAATAAAGAACTAGAACATAGTTTTGTAGAATTGCTAGAAAAGCATCAGAATATTGCGCACAAAATTTGTCGTTTGTATACCAATAACTATGATGCCCATAACGATTTATTTCAGGAAATAACCATCCAGTTATGGCGGGCGTACCCCAAATTTCGAGGCGATGCAAAATTTAGTACATGGATGTACCGCGTGGCTTTAAACACGGCTATCACCTTATACCGAAAATCTAAACGTACCATTAACACGCAAGATTTTGAAGGTGTAGCATTTAAAATAAAAGCCGAAGATTACGACGATACCGAAGAACAACAATTAAAAGTGCTTTACAAAGCTGTACACCAGCTTAACGACATTGAAAAAGCGTTAGTTTTCTTGTATTTAGAAGACAAAGACTATAGAGAAATAAGTACCACACTAGGAATAAGTGAAGTGAATGCCAGAGTGAAAATGAACAGAATAAAAACAAAACTTAAAACTATACTAAATCCGTAACCCTATGGATGAATTAGATATCTTAAAAAAGGATTGGAACACCACCAAACCTGACCATAAAAAACTAACGGTAAATGATATTTACCCGATGTTACATAAAAAATCGTCTTCTATTGTAAAGACTCTTTTTTACATAAGCATAGCCGAACTCGTGTTTTGGATTATCATAAACACCATTCCCTATTTTTGCTCTGCCGAATACAACGCCAAGTTAGAAGCCATTTATCAAAACGATGCCGTAATAGTTGCAATAACCATTTTTGGTTATGCCATTATTGGTCTGTTTATCTATTTGCTCTACAAATCGTACAAATCGATTTCCGTAACCGATAGTGCAAAAAAACTAATGGAAAGCATTATCAGAACGCGAAAAGTAATAAAGTACTACGTGCTTTACAACCTCATTATGGCTGGCACATCCATAATGGTCGGGTTCTATTACGCCATACACAACGACCCAGATATATCCAATAAACTCGCTGCATCGGGAAGCTCAAAAATGCTACTAATAATAGCCTTTTTAATATTATTTACAAGTCTATTTATTTTAGCAATATGGTTGTTTTACAAGCTCATTTACGGTCTATTACTAAAACGTTTAAATAGAAACTACACCGAATTAAAAAAGTTAGAACTGTAATTATTTTTGGGCGTTACCCAAGGGTCGGGCTTTCCGCTATATCTTTATTTGTGCTAAAAAGTGTAGAACTTCTAAACAATATATTGGCAAAACAGAACAATTGTTTATTCAATGTAGCTTAAGGCTAGCACAAAAAAGGATGCCGCATCAATCCCTAACGCAGGGCAAATGTGCTATGTTCTATAACATCGCCAGCTTGCATAGCATTTATACCAAGGTTTCCTACCCGAACACGTACCAATCGTAACGTAGGAAATCCAACAGCCGAAGTCATTTTTCTAACCTGTCTAAACTTTCCCTCGTTTAAAGTAATAGATACCCAAGTGGTTGGGCCATGTCTATCATCTCTTATCTTCTGTTGCGCAACCGGTACATCTGGAATAGTATCTAATTTAAAAGCCTTACAAGGTTTGGTTTGGTACTTTTTACCATCAAAACCAATTTCTACACCAGCACGTAATTTCGCAACAGCTTCCTCTGTAATATCCCCATCAACTTGCGCATAATATTCCTTTTCAACTTTTTGACTATTTACAAAATCGCTCATTTTACCATCGGTAGTTAGCAACAATAAACCTTCCGATTTTTCATCCAAACGACCAATAGCCATAATACCTTCAGGAAAATCATCCAACTCTCCTAAAAACCGTTTACGTTTCTGTTGAGTAGAATTACTGTAAAACTGACTCAAAAACCCGTAAGGTTTGTAAATGGCAAAATGTTTATGCTCTGTACTATTTTCAGTCATTTATAAAATATAACTTCTTTTAAAAATTTCATTCAAATTAAAAAAACTCGCGATACTGCATCACTCGAAAATCAAAAGTATTAAAATTCGAATCACTCTGCTTTAACTGTTTGTATAACGCCATACTCCCAATAGCACGATTAGCAGAACCAGAAGACGACGTTAAGGATACTGTTTTAACTACACGCTTACCTTCACCTTCAATATGATCATTAGGCATTTCAAATTCATGAATTCTAGGAACTTCATTAGAAATCAATTCTAACTTCAAACCATAATCTCTTATGTGTTTCCTGAAAAAATATTCGGGTCCGTTTTTGCTATTTCCGCCAGTAAACAAAAGTGTATCAATATTCGGGAACTTTTTTAAATAACCAACAACATCGCGCAAGACTATGCTTTTCATACCTAAATCCGATGCATCAATCTTGTCGCGTTCGCAACAATCTACAATATCACAAACGCCTATTTTATGAGCAATCAAAAATTGCTTTCGTTCTTCAATAGCCGCTTCCGAATTATCGAAACGCAAGCCTAAACCATGTATTTTATTAATGTACAACCAAAGCGAATTGTAATAACTACCATAACAGAAGTCTACATCTTTCTCCAAAAGATCTCCTGTTGAGAATCGCGGTGGCGGTAATGTGCCCACTATCAGCTTTGTAGTATCTTCATTAATAAAAGGTTGGTATGGATGCCGATGTTTAAACACGTTTTACTTGATTTTTAAGCTAAAATTCAGTATATTATTTCAATAACAAAAAACATAAAATCACATGGGTAGAGGAGATAAAAAAACAAAACGCGGCAAAATAAACAGAGGAACTTTTGGAGCACGCAGACCGCGCATAAAAAAGAAACCATCTATTGAAACTCAAATAGACATCTCAAGAAAAGCAAAAGTTAAATAACTTTTAATCGAGTTGTGCTAGTATTTTATCAACTTGAGCAACTGTACCGCGATACAACTTTTGGTTGGTTCGCGTCATGTGCTGCGATTCGTTTTTAATATCTTCTAAAATACTTTTAGCGTCTTCCTTTTTATTTCGACTTATTAAAAATTCGGCTAGAATTAAGCGTTCATTATAAAAAGAATAACGAATATCTATTTCTCGTAAATTATGCTCAGCAACTTCAAAGTCGCCTAGTTTTTCATGCGCCAAACCACAAATAAACTGCGTTTTAGATTTCTTATACTCTAACTTATCTTTAATTTTATCTGCATAAAAAATAGCTTTATTATAATCTTCAGCTAAAAAATAAGTTTCAACCAATTTACTATTCACATAAAAATCATTTTCAAAACCACCCTGCAAAGCCTTTAGATAATGAGGCATCGCATTGTTAAAATCTTTATTTCCCAAATAAGCATCGGCCAGATTTACTCGATTTTGATAAGATTCTAAAAATGCCAACTGCTTTTCTAAATCTTTAATTTTCTTAGTTGGGTTTATAATATGTGTTATTTCACTTGTTATTTTCTCGGCATCACGCTTATTATAAACTTGTGTAATTAAATAGATAACACAGCCAATTAAAGGCACAAAAAAGATAAGAAACACCCAATAAAACGAGTTTCCTTTTTTGTACATGTGATATATACAATACACCTGAAATGCGACAATAAGATAGTAATACATTTATATTTTTATCATAAGGTTTAGTCTTCAAATTTAGTGTTTCTAAATTTTGTAAAGCTTAACACGCCCCCTTTTACCTAGTAAAAATTAAATCGTTGTCTTTAGACAGCTCTTCACTAAAACCGTAACCACCATAATTAAACCCTTTTAAATCGTCTACGGTTTGTGCGTTGGTATCTATAACATAACGCGCCATTAGACCACGAGCTTCCTTAGCGTAAAAAGAAATAATTTTATAAGCTCCATTTTTAAATTCCTTAAAGTTAGCCGTAACTACAGGTACTTTCAAAGCCTTTTTATCGATAGCCTTAAAATACTCATTACTAGCTAAATTTAAAAATAATTCATCATCTTCCAGCTCTTCATTTAAAGCTTTTACAATATCTTTTTTCCAAAATTCGTAAAGATTTTTATGACTTGCAACAGGCAACTTAGTTCCCATTTCTAAACGATAAGGTTGTATTAAGTCTAGCGGTTTTAAAACACCATATAATCCAGAAAGTATACGCACTGTGTTTTGCATAGTTGTTACTTTTTCTTCTGGTAAATTATAAGCATCTAAACCACGATAGACATCGCCATTAAAAGCGTACACGGCTGGACGTGCATTTTCTGCGGTAAAGGGTAATTCCCAATCTTGGTTACGCTCGTAGTTTAACTGTCCAAGCGTTGCAGAAATACTCATAAGCTCAGATAAGTTTTTTGCAGATTTCTTTTTAAGCACTTTATTTAAGCGGTCTGCTAGTTTTAAAAACGCCCCTTCTGTATATGTTTTTGATGGTAATTCTGTTTCCAGATCCAACGATTTTGCTGGTGATATTACTAATTTCATGTCTTTATATTTAACCTCAATACACGAGGATATTCTTATTAATTATTATATTTTTTTAAACCTCTAATTTACAATATTTCTTTAAGTTGATAAGACTTCTCCGTCTATATACTTAAAGTTGTAATCGCCTTTAATCACAAAATCTGCGGTATGCACAGGCTCACCTGTTGGATGCCAAGTTTTAACAGTTTTGTTAATTAAAATAAACAAACCATCATGATTACCTAAAGCACAAAACCGATTAATATTTCCATCGAAAATAGAAATAGGCTTTATTCTAGAAATCGCTTCATACAAGGGAGAAATATTTGTAGTAACCATAGCGATTTCACTTATTGAAATAATTTCTTTTGCTGAAAATTGCTCGACAGAATTTTGATTCAAATCCTTTCTTGCTATAAATTCTACAATATTATTATCGGCATCATAGAAATAAATAGCTTTTGCATTCCAACTTTCAAAATTAGAAATCAGGTTTTCACCATCTGGTAAAATAGCGACACGATTTTGCAACCATAATAAAGCCTCATCAATTTTGTTCGATGGAATATTGAAAGCAAAATGTGCCGAATTCACCGGCTCTTTATATTCAAAACTCAAAAGACTTTTACCGGTTTTAAAGGTTATTTTTTCTTCGGAATTAAAAACTAAATCGAAGTCCATAACCTCTTGATAAAACAATTTTTGTTTTTTAATTTGGTTAGTGAATAAAGTAATTTCCTCAATTTTCATACCTCAAAGATAATTGAGTAAACTGATATTTACTACCGGTTTAGAATGATAAAACTTATCTTAAAATAAACAAATATTATCAACATCACAAATACTCATAACTAAAAACTATAACTACAAGTTATAAGCCGTATTATCTTTTACCGAATTCAGTAAAAACGAACTATGTATTGTAGAGATGCCTTCTACTGTAGATAATTTTTCATTAATAAACTCATGAAACTCGGTAATATCGCCTACTACAACTTTTAACAAGTAATCGTAATTTCCAGAAACCCGATGGCATTCCATAATTTCAGGCAGTAAAAGCATTGAATTATTAAAATTATCAGCCAATGCTTTCTGATGCTTCAATAGGGTAACTTGGCAGAATGCAATAAGCGTTTTCCCTATTTTGGTTCTATCCAACAAAGCCACATAAGATTTCACAACCTCTTGCTGTTCTAGCTTTTTAATTCGCTCGTAAGTTGGTGTTACACTCAACCCTACTTTACTCGCTATTTCCTTAGTATTTTGCTTCGAATTTTCTTGAAGTTGCATCAAAATTCGTCTATCAATATCATCCATACTAGTTTTTTTTTCTTCCTATTAAAACATCAAAGCTTAAAATAGTTATTTTAAACTGTTATTTCAAATATTTAAGTTTAATTATCTAATATTTTAATATTAATAATAAAAACGAATTATAAACTATAATTTTACAGAACAAACGAAACCAACATTTTAGATAATTATTTATAAAAATGAATACAAATCCAGACGTTATAATCGATTCACTCTTAACTCAACTAGTAAAAGACACAGAAAAAGTTTTAGGCTATCCTGTTGCTCAAGATTTTGATTATTCGCGTTTAAACGAATTTCTAAAATACCCAATTAATAACGTTGGAGATCCGTTTGAAGAAAACACATATAAAGTACAAACGCATGAAATGGAATGTGAAGTAGTTGAGTTTTTTGCTGAGCTATTTCGGGCCGACCCAAAAAATCATTGGGGCTATGTTACCAATGGCGGATCGGAAAGTAATCTTTACGGATTATACCTTGCCAGAGAGTTGTACCCAAAAGCTATGGTGTACTTTTCGGAATCTACACACTACAGCGTAAAGAAAAACATTCACTTACTAAACATACCAAGCATCACGATTAGATCTCAAGAAAATGGAGAAATAGATTATGAAGACCTTGAAAACACCTTGCAGTTTAATCGCCATAAACCAGCCATTATACTAACCACTTTTGGCACAACCATGATGGAGGCTAAAGACGATGTTTCTAAAGTAAAAAAGATTTTAAAAAAATTAGCGATTCAAGATCACTACATACATTGCGATGCAGCATTATCTGGATCTTACGGAGCTTTTATAGAACCACGAATTCCTTTCGATTTTAAAGATGGTGCCGACAGTATTTCTATAAGCGGGCACAAATTTATAGGTTCACCATTTCCTTCAGGTGTTATAATTACTAAGCGTTCGTTACGCGATAGAATTGCTCGAGGCATATCGTACATTGGTTCGCTAGACACAACAATTACCGGCTCACGAAACGGCCATAGTCCACTATTTTTATGGTACGCCATTAAAAAAATGGGTATAGAAGGTTTAGCAAAACGTTTTCAACATAGTTTAGAAACTGCTGAATATTGCAAAAATGAACTTATAAAACAAGGCATAAAAGCTTGGACGAATCCGGGTTCTATTACTGTGGTATTCCCTAAAGTATCAGATGCTATTAAAGGAAAATGGCAATTGGCCACAGATGATGATATTACACATATTATCTGTATGCCTAATGTTACCAAAATCCAAATTGATGAGTTTGTTAAGGATATTGTTTTAGAAAAAAGTGCAAAAGAAGAAATTGCTGTGTTTTAAAAAAAATTGATAACTTCGTTTAATAGGTTTTCTAAACATATAAAAAACCTATTTCTGTTAATTAACTGAAACGAAATCGATGAAAAAATACGTTATCCTTTTAACTATAATCTTACTAAAATTATCATTTGTTGGCTGTAAAGACGATTCAGGTATCTGCCTCTTAGGCATTACAAGTTTAAAATTAACAAATGCAGCTTATTTGGAACCTCTAGATAACACCCAAGCTACTGTGGAGAGTTTTGAATACAGAGCTATACTAGAGTTTCCTGAACCTGACACGAAACCAAATCCAAATGGAAAACCAAATGCATGTGTTTTATCTTTTGATAAATTACATACTCCTGTTTCCGATTTTTCAATAACTTCTAATGTAAAATTATTTAACACAGCTCCAGGTGAACCTATAGACTTAAAAAACTTCAATATATATCAATGTAACTTATTACTCTCTGGAAATTATACAGAAAGAGATGATATGATGAATACTAGATACTCTATTAAAAATTGGATAAATCTACTAAACACAGGTAGTGAAGACAAAAGGAACCTAAAACCTTTTAGCAAGTCTTACATTGAATTTGCCGATAAAAACGAAAGAGTTGAAGTTGAAGGCATGACACTTAAGTTTACCATTACACTTGATGATGGAACACAATTTACAGCAGAAACAACGCCTGTAAATTTAGACTAGTTGATACACCTTATTACTACTCTTTTCATTATATAGAAGCGTCATAGCTAAAAAATTAACGCTCACTAATTTGTTGTTTCGTTTATTAATCGTAATATTGCAATGAAACAATTAATAAGAATGGGATTAGCTAAAACAGAAATATTTACCGACTCACAAAACGAGATAGCCTTATTTGCCAAAGCATTTGGGCATCCGGCACGTGTGGCTATTTTAGAACATTTATTTAAAACAAACACTTGTGTTTGCGGAGATTTAGTCAATGAAATAGGCCTCGCACAGCCTACAATTTCTCAACATTTAAAAGAACTAAAACTTTTAGGTTTAATTAAAGGTAATGTTGAAGGCACAAGCGTTTGTTACTGCATACACCCAGAAAATTGGACAAAAATGAAAGCTGTAATGAATACGTTCTTGAATCAAGATTTACCCAAAACAGATTGTTGTTAAAATATCAATATCACAATAAAACATTTGAATTATGAAACTATCAGAAATAAAAAACGAGTTAAGACGATTAAATCAAATCGCATTTAAATTGCCAAACGGCGAATTAGTACCAAACCATTTTCATGTTACCGAAGTTGGAAAAATAACAAAACATTTTATCGATTGCGGTGGCACGGTTAGAAATGAAACCATTGTAAACTTCCAGCTTTGGAATGCAAACGACTACGACCATAGGTTACATCCAGAAAAACTATTAAATATTATTGAACTTTCTGAAAAAACTTTAGGTATTGAAGATTTAGAAATAGAAGTAGAATATCAAGCAGAAACCATTGGTAAATTCGGGTTAGAATTTGATGGCACCAATTTTTTATTAACCACAAAACAAACCGATTGCTTAGCACCAGATCAATGTGGAGTGCCAGCTGAAAAACCAAAATTACAATTTTCGGACATCCAAACAGGTAATTCTTGTACACCAGGAAGTGGATGTTGCTAAACTTAAAATTCAAAACATATTATGACAGTATATAACGATATTGATAGAATTATTTCAACCTTAAGTGTTGAAAATATATCAGATACCAGAAAAGAAATATTAAAGCCATTAGTCGATTTTATTCAACTAAAAGTAAACACAAAACAAGATATCCGTATCAATTTTATTTGTACGCATAACTCGAGACGCAGCCATTTATCGCAAATATGGGCGCAAACTATGGCTCACTATTTCAATATTAAAAATGTGTTCTGTTATTCTGGAGGTACAGAGGCCACAGCCCTTTTTCCAGTAGTAGCGCAAACTTTAGAAAATTCTGGTTTTAAAATTAATAAAATAGCTGAAACAGCTAACCCAATTTATAGTATAAAATATTCCGATAACTCACATCCGGTTATTGGGTTTTCTAAAAAACTAGATAGCGATTTTAATCCTAAAGCTTTGTTTGCAGCAGTAATGACGTGCTCGCAAGCCGATAATGGTTGTCCGTTTATAGCAGGAGCCGAAAAGCGAATTCCTGTAACATTTGAAGATCCAAAAGCTTTCGATAACACACCACAACAAATAGAAAAATACGAGGAACGCAGTTTACAAATTGCAACCGAATTATTTTATGTGTTTTCACAAATAGCGCAATAAACTATGAAGTCTACTAAAAAATTAAGTTTTCTAGACAAAAATCTAACACTTTGGATTTTTGTCGCCATGGCTATAGGCGTAAGTATAGGTTACTTTATACCAACCTTCCCGAGCCTAATTGAAAATATGAGTAGTGGCTCAACAAACATTCCTATTGCTATTGGTTTAATTTTAATGATGTATCCTCCACTAGCCAAAGTGGATTACAAATTATTACCAATGGTTTTTAAGAACACAAAACTGTTGTCTATTTCTCTGCTTTTAAATTGGATTATTGGTCCTGTTTTAATGTTTGTTTTGGCTATTACTTTTTTACACGACTACCCAGAATACATGGTAGGCCTTATTTTAATTGGCTTGGCACGCTGTATTGCTATGGTTTTAGTCTGGAACGATTTAGCCGATGGCAGCAGCGAATACGGAGCTGGTTTAGTAGCACTAAACAGTATTTTTCAGGTATTTGCTTACAGTTTTTATGCTTGGTTATTTATAACGGTACTGCCTCCCTATTTTGGTTTTGAAGGCGCTATTGTAGATATTTCTATAGCAACCATTGCAGAAAGTGTTGCTATTTACTTAGGTGTACCTTTTCTTTTAGGCATTTTAAGTCGTTACTTTTTAGTAAAATTAAAAGGTGAAACCTGGTATACAGAAACCTTTATCCCAACTATTTCTCCGTTAACTTTAATCGCCCTTTTATTTACTATAGTGGTTATGTTTTCTCTAAAAGGCGAGCTTATTGTAGAAATTCCATTAGATGTTTTAATTATTGCAGTACCATTACTTATTTACTTTACTATTATGTTTATTATTGGTTTTTTCGTGACGAAAGCAACAGGCGCTACTTACGATAAAACGGCTTCTGTAGCATTTACAGCTGCTGGTAATAATTTTGAACTAGCCATTGCCGTTGCTATTGCTGTTTTCGGTTTAAATTCGGGACAAGCATTTGCGGGCGTTATTGGTCCTTTGGTAGAAGTTCCTGCATTAATTTTACTAGTAAAAGTTTCGTTTTGGTTGAAGAAGAAATACTACCGAAATGTAACACAATAAAAGATTCATTTTAAAACTGAAAGCTCTTGATTTAATGATATGCTTCGGCTTGTTATAAGCTCAAAAAAAATGATCATATTTTAATATAAGTTTCACAGCTTTTTAAAAAAAATCATTTAATTTTAATGTACCAAATTTCAAGTAAAAATAGAGTCATAAAATATTCAAAAAAACATGAAAAATAAAAAAGCAATAATAACAGGCGGTAGTCGTGGATTAGGAAAAGCAACAGCAATTGCCTTTGCTAAAGAAGGTATAGACGTTGCTATCACAGGTAGAAATGAAAAAGCTTTAAAAGAAACAGTTTCAGAATTAGAAACTATTGGAGTAAAAGCAACTTATGCTGTTTTTGATGTTGGGAACTACGAAGAAGTAAAAACAGGTATAAAAAGTATTATTGACACTCTTGGTACTGTTGATATTTTAGTAAACAATGCTGGCATTGCAGCTTTTGGAACATTCAATGATATGGAAGTAAGCCAATGGAGCCAAATAATCCAAACCAATGTAATGGGTATGTATTATGTAACTAAAGAGGTTTTACCATATTTAATTGATAAAAATGAAGGTGATATTATTAATGTATCGTCTACTGCTGGTTTAACCGGAAATGCAAGTACATCGGCATATTCGGCATCAAAATTTGCTGTAATTGGTATGTCGGAATCTTTAATGAAAGAAGTTCGTAAAAATAATATTCGTGTTTGCACATTAACACCAAGCACCATAGCTTCTGATATGTCTATAGATTTAGGCATCGCTACTAAAGACTCGGAAGACAGCGTTCTACAACCTGAAGATTTTGCAGAATTAATTGTTGCTGGTTTAAAATTACCTAGGCGTGCTATGCTTAAAGGCGCAGCTTTATGGTCTACAAACCCATAGAACTAAAACAAATCTATAGCGGAATTTTCAGTTGAAAGTTCCGCTTTTTTTTACATTAAATTTTAAAACTTATACTATGGAAAAAGTAATTATAGCGCAAATAAGTGTGCAAGCAACAAAAACAGAAGCCTTTTTAAAACTAGCAAAAACAATGGTAGCCCAAAGTAATGCTGAAGCTGGCTGTTTACAATATCGCTTACTAAACGAAGTGGATAAGGAAACAGAATTCCTATTTCATGAAAAATATGTGAATGCAGAAGCTATTGAAATCCATAATGCATCTCAGCATTTTTTAGATTTCGTAAAAAACATCACACCACTTTTAGCGAAAGAACCCATTATTGAAGTTTTTTAAACTTAAAATATGGTGAAATAAAAGCTTGACTTTGTAATAAATTTCGGCTAACTTAGTGTCAGCATATTAGAGCCTTTTTTAGGCTCTTTTCTTTTAGAAAACAACAAAAATATAATACGTAATTACTATGGCTTTTTTTATTAATAATAAAGAATTTAAAGATCAAGAAGAATTTATAAGATACGGCAGAGGCTGTGCTACAAAAATTCCGACACCAATCGATATTCTGCGTGTTGATGAGGAAATTAAAGCCAACCAAACTAGGCGTCAGTTATTTTTAGACTTAACAATAGAAATACGTTTTCATCATATTACTTATGGAGCACGCGGCCTGATTACAAGAACTCAAAGAGAACGACAAGTTGAGCTTTTAAACACAGCATACTCCAATGTGGGCTTAACGTTTACTTACTCTGAACAGGAAGTGAAATTTATAGATAACGTGAATTGGTACAATATGGGCCACGGATCGGCAAGTGAACGCCAAGCGAAAGCAACACTTGGTGCAGATTCTCGCAAATACCTTAATTTTTATACTGGTGGCTTAGTTGCTGGTTTATTGGGTTGGGCTACATTTCCTTACGATTTAGCTGGAGATCCTGATATTGATGGTGTGGTTATGTTAGACGAATCGTTACCCGGTGGATCGGCCGAACCATACAATTTAGGAATGACTGCTGTGCATGAAGTTGGCCATTGGCTAGGTTTATACCATACTTTCCAAGGTGGATGCGATGGTGTTGGCGACCATGTAAAAGACACACCTGCACACAGCAGTGCTAACTACGGAAAACCAGAAGAAGGTAAACCGCATAATGTTTGTAATCTTGATGACTTTGCTCCTATCCATAATTACATGAATTATGTAGATGATGATTGGATGAACGAGTTAACCACCGCTCAAGAAACTAGAATTAAAGAACAAATAATGATGTATAGAACAGGATTGCTTAACTCTGCAAATGTGTAAACATTTAGAGTTAAAGCTAAAACCTAGCGGATAATGCGTTAGGGATTGATGCGGCATCCTTTTTACAAAAACAAAAAAAGTCCAGACTATGGTTAGTCTAGGCTTTTTTTATATTATGTGCTTACTCCAAAAGTTTATCTCTACTTTGTAAAAAGATATAGCGGAAAGCCCGACCCTTATGGTAACGCAAAAATTTTTATAATTCTTGGTGTTTAGAATATACTTTCCATTTTTCGATACATTGTTTCATATCTTCTGGAATTTCAGAATCAAATCTCATAAATTCACCAGTTGTTGGGTGTACAAAACCTAGTGTTTTAGCGTGTAGTGCTTGTCTTGGTAATACTTTAAAACAGTTGTCTACAAATTGCTTGTATTTAGTAAAAGTGGTTCCTTTTAGTACTTTTTCACCGCCATAGCGCTCATCGTTAAACAAGGTATGCCCAATATGTTTCATGTGTACACGAATTTGGTGCGTACGTCCAGTTTCTAGTTTACAAGACAGTAAAGTAACGTAACCAAGGCGCTCTAAAACGCTGTAATGGGTTACGGCTGGTTTACCTTTATCTTCATCGTCACCAAAGAACACCGTATTTTGCAAACGGTTTTTAGGGTGTCTACCAATATTACCTTCTACGGTTCCGCTATCTTCTTTTACATTACCCCAAACAATAGCAACATACTCGCGCTCGCTCGTTTTATTAGCAAACTGAAATGATAAATGTGCCATCGCTTCTTCAGTTTTTGCAACCACTAAAAGTCCGCTTGTATCTTTATCTATACGGTGCACCAAACCTGGGCGCTCACTAGAGTTGTTAGGTAAATTATCGAAACGGTATATTAAGGCATTTATTAAAGTACCCGAATAATTGCCGTGTCCTGGGTGCACAACCATACCAGGTTGTTTGTTTACTACAAGTAAATCGTCGTCTTCATAAACTACATCAATATCAATGTCTTCACCTACCAATAAATTCTCGAATGGTGGGTGCGTGAAAAGCACACGAATGGCATCAAAAGGTTTTACTTTATAATTCGATTTAACAGGTACATCGTTAACAAAAATGCTACCATTTTTTGCTGCTGCCTGAATTTTATTTCGGGTGGCATTCTCAACAAAGTTCATTAAATACTTATCGATTCTAAGCGGTGTCTGCCCTTTATCTACAGTAAATGCATGGTGCTCGTAAAGATTATCTTCGTCGGGTAATTGGGGTGTGTATGCGTCCATAATTAAGGTCTCTTGCCGTTACCTAAAACCAAATTGATAACCGAAGTTTTCTCTAACTTATCGCTAGGTTCGATGGTTTTGCCTTTATACGTCATACGTAAAACCATATCTTCTGCAATATTGTTTTCGTAAGTTAGTTTACCCACTTTAAAACCTAAGGCTTCTAAAGTTGGTTTGGCTTGGCGGTACGTGCGCTCTTTTAAATCTGGAACCTCTATTTTACGGTATCCCGATGGGTTTAATGTTAAATATATTTTTCTGTTTTCTTTTACTTGTGTTCCCGATTGTGGCTCTTGCTCTATTACCGAAAACTTTGGGTAATTCGGGTTAAAGTTTGCCGAATCTTGAATTTGCATCACTAAGTTATTCTCTCCCAACTCAATTTCGGCCACATTGATAGACTTTCCTTTTAAATCTGGTACGGTTTCAAATTCACCATGGTTTGTAGATACGTTTAACCATTTCAACATAATGAAACAAAGTACTACAATTGCAACGATAGCCAATGCTAATTGCTTGAAAAATGTTTTGCTAACAAGAAATTTAATAATGCTCATGTATAATTTTTATGATTAGGCAAAGATATAAAAACAGAACTGTTTTTTCTTTTGCATTTTATATGATATTTTAGCTTTACGAATAATAACTATCAATAATTACGTTTTATTATTGGTTTTAGACCGAATAAAGATTTTTTCGCTTTCGCGGAAGGCATAAACACATACAAATGAAAAAAAATATTGCCATAATAATGGGAGGCTATTCTAGCGAATACAAAATTTCTTTAACCAGCGGAAATGTGGTTTTTGAATCGCTTGATAAAATAAAATACAACGCTTTTAGAATTCATATATTTAAAGATAAATGGGTTTATGTAGATACTAATAATGAAGAATTCCCTGTTGATAAAAACGATTTTTCGGTTACCGTAAACGGAAGTAAAACTACTTTCGATTGTGTGTTTAATGCCATACATGGTACTCCCGGAGAAGATGGTTTAATGCAAGGTTATTTTGAGTTGCTAAACATGCCACAGACCAGTTGTAACATGTATCAAGCAGGCGTTACATTTAATAAACGTGATTGTTTAAGCGTACTAAAACCTTACGGAATTAAGACTGCAGAATCTTATTTTGTAAACAAAGGCGATGTTATAAATGAAGATGATATTATTGCTAAAGTAGGCTTACCTTGCTTTGTAAAAGCTAATAAGGCAGGTAGTAGTTTTGGAGTTTCGAAAGCGCATACCAAAACAGATTTACAACCATCTATAGATGTTGCTTTTAAGGAAGATGATGAAATTATTATAGAGTCTTTTTTAGATGGCACAGAAGTATCGGTTGGTGTAATTACCTATAGAGGCGAAGTAAAAGTATTGCCTATTACTGAAATTGTAAGCGAAAATGATTTTTTTGATTACGAAGCAAAATATTTAGGTAAATCACAAGAAATAACCCCTGCCAGACTAACAAAAGAGCAAGAAAACCAAGTAAATGCGCTTGCAAAAAAGGTTTATCAAGTTTTAAAAATGAAAGGTTTTAGCCGTAGCGAGTATATTTTTAAAGATGGTGAACCCCATTTATTAGAAATGAATACCATTCCGGGCTTAACGCGAGAAAGTATTTTGCCACAACAAGCAGCAGCAGCAGGAATTAGTTTAAGTGATTTGTTTGATAGCGCTATTGAAGAAGCTCTAAAATAACAAACTCCATAACATATTTGGACTTTTATAAATCAATAAGATAAAAGCCCAATTAAAACTTGAATTTTAGATTTGTATCTTTACTAATCAATTAAACATTTCCTATAATTTCTTAGGAAGAAAACCAACTTAATGAAACGAGCTATTTTTCCAGGATCATTCGACCCGATAACTTTAGGACACTACGATATTATAAAACGTGGCGTTACACTTTTTGATGAAATTATTGTGGCTATTGGCGTTAATGCCGATAAAAAATATATGTTTACTTTAGAAGAAAGAAAAGCATTTATTGAAAACACCTTTGCAGACGAACCTAAAGTAAAAGTGGTGACTTATGAAGGCTTAACGGTACATTTTTGCCAAGAAATTGGTGTCGAATTTATTTTACGTGGGCTAAGAAATCCAGCAGATTTTGAATTCGAAAAAGCTATTGCACACACTAATAGAGACCTTGCTGCAATTGAAACCGTTTTTCTTTTAACCGCTGCAAGAACATCATACATTGCTTCATCTATTGTTCGAGATGTTATTAGAAACAACGGTGATTACACCAAATTAGTTCCCGACACAGTGCGTATTAAATAACGCTTTATAAAATCTATTTTCTTTGAAGTTCCGAATTTATTGTATATTAATATGTTCCACCTTAGCGTCTTGTAAAGACCATAACACCGCAACTATTATCACAGATTTTTGTTCAAATATCCATCGTGACGATAGTTTTACACTATCTACTGCTCTTGAAGATATAGCACCTTTAATGGCCAATAAAACAGGTGTTTATGTTTTAGAAGATGGGAGTGGCTCTATGGTAGCCAGAGCATGGCTAACCGAGTATGCCGAAAAAACAATAGATATACAATACTTTATATTCTCTACCGATAACATCGGCCTAATTGCATGCGATTACTTAGTACGCGCTGCAGATCGTGGTGTAAAAGTCCGAATTTTAGTAGACGATATTATGGTTGATGCTGAAATTGAAGATATTTTAACCTTTAACTCACATGAGAATATTTCGGTTAAAATCTATAATCCAGGTATTAATTTAGGTAAAAACATTTTTCAGAAGATAGGAAAACTATCAACCGATTTTAAAGGTGCCAACCAACGTATGCACAATAAAACCTTTATTGTGGATAATAAAGTCGTTATTACTGGCGGTAGAAATATAGCTAATGAATATTTTGATTACGACCACGAATACAATTTTAGAGATCGTGATATTCTTTTATTAGGGAAAGAAGCGAAAAATGTAAAATCATCTTTTGAAATGTTTTGGAATAGTGACCTAAGCCAAGACGTAACCGAAGTGATTAAAAGTGATATTGAAAAATTATACTCAAAAACCACTTTTGATAAGCTTCATGAGTATGCTTGTAATCCAGAGAACTTTTGGCCGCAAGTACGAAAACGTATTGAAAATCTACCAGAAACATTTAACGAGATTAAAAGTTCTAACGATTTTGTTTGGCTAGACAACGTGCATTTTATTTCCGATTTACCAGGTAAAAATGATGATGCTTACAACTTATCTGCCGGAGGACGTTCCACTGACGCCTTAATAGATTTAGTAAAAAAAGCAGAAACCTCTATAGATATTCAAACACCGTATTTAATCACTTCCGATCTTAGTCGGAATTTGTTTAAAAAAGCCGTAGACCGTGGTGTTAGCATTCGTATTCTAACCAATAGCCTCGCCTCTACCGATAATGTTGAAGCTTTTAGTAGTTACCAAACCGATCGTGAAAAATTACTTGAAACAGGCGTTCGTATTTTTGAGTTTCGTCCAGATGCAGAAGAACGGTCGAACATAATGACTGGGGAATTACAAGAAAAACTAGACTACAAACCAACCTTTGGTCTTCATGCTAAATCCATGGTAATTGATAATAAAACAACTGTTATTGGTACGTTTAACCTAGACCCAAGAAGCGCTAATTTAAATACAGAATGCATCGTAATTGTTGATTCTGAAAAAATATCTAAAGGTGTTTTAAAAGGTATGGAAATCGAATTTAAACCCGAAAACTCATGGGAAACAACTTTAGATTTCAATCCAGATTCTGAAGTTAACAACTACAAACGCTTGAAAACTTGGACTCGTAAAATTCTTCCGAAGGCTATTTTATAAATACTAATCTCAGAAAATTTGGCATAAAAAAAACAGCTTTTAATTTTCTAGAGACAGACCGAAACGGTTAGAATATAAAAAACTAAAAGCTGCTTAATTTATAATACTTAATCTAAAATTTATATTCCCCTAATCCTTTTGGAAAAGCTTCAGGATTTGCCGCTAAATGATAACGCGGATCGTCTATATCTTCTACTATAACTTCTCTAAACTTAGGATTCGATTTATATAATAGAAGTTTACAATCGTCACTTAAATGTTTCAGTTTAATAGATTTTCCTTCAGCTTTATATTTTTCAACTAAATTAAAAATAGCTTCTATTGCCGAATGATCACTAACACGAGATTCGATAAAGTCAATCTCAACTTGTTCTGGGTCTGTTTTAACATCAAACTTATCATTAAACGCTTGTATAGAACCAAAAAATAATGGCCCCCAAATTTCATAGGTTTTCACCTTTCCATCTTCAGAAACACGCTTTCTAGCTCTAATTTTCTTAGCATTTTCCCAAGCAAAAACTAAAGCAGAAATGATAACCCCAACAAAAACTGCAATTGCTAAATCGAAAAACACCGTGACTGCCGAAACAATGATTAATACAAAAGCATCGGACTTTGGTATTTTTTTCATGATTCTAAAACTAGACCATGCAAAGGTTTCAATAACCATCATGAACATTACACCAACTAAGGCTGCAATTGGCACTTGCTCAATATATTTATCTGCAAATAGGATAAAAGTTAATAAGGTTAACGCCATCATGATACCAGACAAACGTCCTCTACCACCTGCATTGACGTTTATAACGGTTTGACCAATCATACCGCAACCACCAGTTCCTCCAAACAATCCACTAAGGATGTTCCCTGTTCCTTGTGCTACGCATTCTCTATTTCCATCACCTCTAGTTTCTGTTAATTCATCAACTAAATTCATAGTCATTAGAGTTTCAATCAATCCTACAGAAGCCGCTAAAAAGGCATAAGGCGCAATAAACTTTAAAGTATCTAAATTAAAAGGTAAGTTACTCCATAGCTCAACTAGATTTAGGTTTTTAGATAATTCATCGAAACCATTTAATCCAGCTCCACCACCATCTCTAATAAACTCACCAACATTTATGGATTCAATACCCCCAAAAACAGCAATTAAAGTCACTATCAAAATAGCTGTTAAAGCTGCAGGAATTTTAGTGGTTAATTTTGGTAAACCCCAAACAATTAGCATGGTTAACAACACAAGACCAATCATTATATAAAGTGTATTACCTTGTAATCTCGATTTTACAACACCGCTATCTTTTACAGAATAAAAACCATTATCAGTTATATTAAAGACCACTTTTTTGGTTTTAGCATCGAAAACCTGATTATCGGTCATGATATAAACCTCTTCGCCTGTGTTAACATTTACAACCGATTTATCTTTTATAGAAAACAACTCGATGTTAGAAACTAAATCTGTAACAGCGCCATCTTTTATATTATACACCAATTCTTTAGATTCGGTTTTACGCATGTTCTGCCCAAAAATATCTTTTGTATTTTCAGTAAACATACCCAATTGGGCCATAAAAATAACAATAGCCAAACCGTTAACAAACCCTAGCATTACAGGGTGTGGAATTAACCTCACAAACTTACCAAGCTTAAAAACACCTGCTAAAATTTGAATAACACCCATTAAAACAACGGCAGCTAGTAAGTAAAAATACCCCATGTTTTCTACGGGCTGATCGAATAAAAGGCCTTTAGCATGCCCTTCTTGAATCATGTGTACAAAAATGACAGCTACGGCTCCGGCTGCACCAGAAATAAGACCTGGTCTACCACCGAATATAGCAGAAATAATACCTATTACAAATGCTCCAAAGAGTGCTACTATTGGGCTAATTTGCGCCACAAAAGCGAAAGCTACAACTTCGGGAATCATTGCTAGTGATGTTGTTATACCTGCTAAAACATCATCTTTAGCATTAGGGATGATCTTCCTTATAAATTCTGTCATGGTTTATTTTTTGGAGGTGCAAATTTACGTTTTATATACGGACAGACAAGTAGAAGGCTTATAATTTAAGCCACTCACAACTAAAACGTTTGAGGAAATAAAAAAACTACTCCTTTTTCAAATAAGCTAAAGCTTCTTCACGGCTATTAAAAATTTTAACTGAGTCTCGAACAGCGCTATTAATATGCATAAGCATTTCGGTAGACATTAAAGCTCCCGGTGTAGAAGTTACAACTGCCGTAGTTTTTATTCCCTTTAACTTTCCTATAATTTTTTGAGCTTCGAAGGTGTAAGTGTAAGCGTGCTTTTTATTTACTAGTAAAGAGAATGGCGCATCGAGATTTGTAAGTAAAAAATCGTGATACTCATCAATATTTAGCTCATCCATTATCACGCCTTCGTTAATAATAACTTCCGCCAAGTTTGGGGAGAATATAGTTACACTCCCAAAAGATAGTTTGTAAACTTTCATTTCTTATTGCAATGCAAGTGTTAAACAAACTTTTACAAAAGCAAGCTTAACTGTTAGGGTTTATTTGCCTTTGTAAGATAATACTTTTTTATTAATTTTTATTTTTTCATAGAGATAACCTAAAGGCTTTTATCATATTGAGATAAAACACGTGTTTTTAATGAATTAATAAAAATTTGTTAAATATTTTTTTATTACTAACCGATTGTTTAGTTTTGTGCCGTACTTAGAAATAATGGCAAGAAAAAAAGAATATAACGAAGAGGAAGTAGTTGAGAAAGCAATGCGTCTATTTTGGCAAAATGGCTACGAGTCTACATCTATGCAAATGCTTGAGAAAGAAATGGGCATTAACAAGTTCTCGATATATTCTAGTTTTGGAAATAAACATGGTCTTTTTATTGAAAGCATCAAATGCTATAAAAGTAAAATCCGTGAGATGTTTGAAAACTTCAAAAACGCCTCTAATGGTATTGAAGATATTAAACAATTTTTCTACGATTCTGTTAGTTCTAGTTTTAAAAGCGACCAACAGAAAGGTTGTTTGGTAACCAACACGTATAATGAATTTTCGGAAACCGAAGATTTAATTATAAAAGAAGAAATGACTTCTTTTATGGATAATTTAAAAACATTATTTATAGAAAAGCTTAAAATGGATGCTTCTAAAGATGAAGACACCGTATTAAAACAAGCTAATTATTTAGTACTCGCAAAGCATGGTTTAGCAGCCGCGGCAAGGGTAAACAGCAAGAAAGAAATTGAAGATTATATAGAATTGACGTTTAAAAACCTCTAATCATTTTTTTTACACTATAACTAAACGAGTGTTTAGTTATTTTAAACAATTATTAAATTAAAAAGAAAACAAACATTATGACAACATTAAAAATTCACAACATCGAAAGTGCACCTGCAGAAAGTAAGCCATTATTAGAAAACTCTCAAAAAGCTTATGGAATGATTCCTGGTTTACACGGTGTATTAGCTGCATCTCCACAAATTCTTAAAGCATACCAACAATTACATGAGTTATTTGTTAGCTCGTCTTTCAACGAGAATGAATTAACTGTAGTATGGCAAACCATTAACGTAGAGCATGCATGTCACTACTGTGTACCTGCACACACAGGAATTGCAAAAATGATGAAAGTTGACGATTCTATTACTGAAGCGTTACGTAACGAAACACCTCTTGCAGATTCTAAATTAGAAGCACTTCGTACTATGACATTATCTATAGTTCGTAACCGTGGTAATGTATCTCAAGCAGATCTAGAAGCTTTTTACGCTGCTGGATATGGTGAGCAACAAGTTTTAGACATCATTTTAGGACTGTCTCAAAAAGTAATTAGCAACTATACAAATCACATCGCAAACACACCTGTCGATGATGCTTTTAAAAGTTTTGCTTGGAAAAAATAAAAATGTAGTCCCCTAAAACTACAATTTAATAGCTGTAAGCCTTCCTCCCATAAAGAGGAAGGTTTATTAATAAAAAACAAGACATGATTAAAATAACAGTAATGTACCCGAATACTGTCGATTTAAAATTCGACAAACCATATTACATTAAACAACACGGTCAATTATTAATTGATTTATTAGGTGATGCCATTATAGCTTCCGATGTTAATTTCGGACTAGCCGGAGCAACTCCAGACCAACCCGCTCCTTATGTGGTTATTGCTAATTTAGTATTTAAATCTATGGAAACGTTCCAGCAATCTTTCGGCGCAAATGCAGAAGCGATTTTAGCAGATCTTCCTAATTTTACAAATGTAAAACCACAAGTTCAAATTAGTGAAGTGGTTTAATTGTTCTTAATAAATAAGAAGTTACACTAACAGAATTAATACGTATAGAGATGGAAACAAATAAAAACAAAGGAGAATTAGATGCCTTATTAGACGTGCAACGTAAAGCAGGTATCGCAAAATTCACTAAAGAAAAAAATGAAATTTATGCCGATGGTATTACCAGCGTAGTAAACTCTGGCATACTAGACAAAGCATTAAACGTTGGAGATAAAGCGCCAAATTTCACATTAAACAACGCTTTAAATCAACCTGTTTCCCTATACAATACACTAGAAAATGGTCCTGTAGTTTTAACTTGGTACCGCGGTGGTTGGTGTCCCTACTGCAATATCACGCTACATCATTTACAAGAACACTTACCCGAGTTTAAAAAAGCCGGCGCAACGCTTTTAGCTTTAACTCCGGAATTGCCTGATAACTCGTTGAACACTTCAGAAAAAAACAATTTAGAATTTACCGTTTTAAGTGATATTGGTAACACCGTTGGAAAAACATACGGGGTTGTATTCGAACTTACTAAAAAAGTTGCTTCTATCTACCAAGAAGGATTTGGTTTAAACCAAAAAAACGGAGATAATAGTAATGAATTACCTCTAGCTGCGACTTATGTTATTGATAAAAAGGGCGTAATTCAATATGCCTTTTTAGATGCCGATTATAAAGAAAGAGCTGAATCGAAAGAAATAGTATCTGCATTAAACAAGTTAAAGTAAAACCTCGCTAAAAACTATTAGTTTTATTTTTTAACAAAAACATATCATAATGGAAACCAAGCAAAAACCTGAAGTATTATTTTTTGACGTTAACGAAACACTTTTAGATCTTACTAAAATGAAACGGTTAGTTGGAGATTCTCTAGGCGGAAACGAAGACTTACTCCCGTTATGGTTTACCACCATGTTACAATATTCGTTAGTTGTTTCGGCTAGCGGTCAATACAAACCTTTTGGACACATTGGTGCTGCCGCTTTACAGATGGTAGCAGCCAATCATGATATTAAAATTTCTGAAGATGAAGCTCGTAAAACCATTATATCTGGTTTACGCGATTTACCTGCTCATCCAGAAGTAAAAGATGCTTTATTAGCATTAAAACAAGCCGGCTATACTTTAGTTGCTTTAACCAATTCTTCGGAAGAAGGCCTGGCTAAGCAATTTGAAAGCGCCGGATTAACAAATTATTTCGAAGCACAATTAAGTATTGAAGGTGCTGGTAAATTTAAACCCTTTACGGATACTTATACTTGGGCAGCAAACCAACTGAACGTAAAACCTGAAGACTGCATGCTAATTGCAGCACATGGTTGGGATGTTGCTGGTGCACTTTGGGCCGGATGGCGTGCTGCTTTTGTGAGCAGACCAGGACAACAAACGTTTCCGCTTGCTCCAAAATCTGAAATTGAATTACCCAATTTAAAACAAGTGGCAGATATTCTTGTTACTTATAAATAGGTTTAAAAATCCCAACTAAACATTGGTAATAATAAACCACAAAATTAGATAGTAAAATGAAAGAAAAACTTAAAATAGATATCGTATCAGATGTTGTATGCCCATGGTGCACCGTTGGATATAAACGTTTAGAAAAAGCGATAAAAGAATTAGGGGTTGAAGATCAAGTAGACATTGAGTGGCAACCTTTTGAATTAAACCCGAACATGCCAGCTGAAGGCCAGGATTTACAAGAGCATATTGCTGAAAAATATGGTTCTACAGATGAGCAACAAAACGAATCGAAACAACGTATGGTCGAAGCTGGTGAAGAACTTGGTTTTACTTTCGATTATTTCGAAGGCATGCGTATGGTTAATACCTTTGAAGCTCATATTTTATTAGAATATGCAAAATATTTCGGTAAACAAACCGAACTAAAAATGACGCTTACTAAAGCCTTTTTTACAGACCATAAAGATGTTTCTAAACGCGATGTTTTAAAACAAGCTTTATTAGATGTCGGTTTAGATGCTGAAGAAGGTTTATCAAAATTAGATAATGAAGACATTCGTTCTGAAGTAAAAACCAAAGAAGGTTATTGGCAACAATTGGGCGTAAACTCTGTTCCTACTGTTGTTTTCAATAGAAAAAGTGCCGTAACTGGAGCACAACCTGTAGATACTTTTAAACAAGTATTAACCGAATTATTACAAGCTCAAAACGCTGCTGTTTCCGAATAGGTTCTTTTTTAGCTTTCAAAATAAAACATTAAATTTTAACGCGTTTATAAGCCATGGTATTACATAAATCATGGTTTACGAACGCGTTTTTTATTTGTGATATGTTGAATCAAAATCATTAAAAATCTTTCTACCAAGCCATAAAAGATATAACTATATTTGCGCTTCATAAAACACAAATGGCTTTTACTTTACTTTCCTCTCCATTACAGGGGTTTACAGACTTTAGATTTCGTAATGCTTTCCATCATTATTTTGGAGGTATCGATACGTTTTATTCACCATACATTAGGCTAAATGGTAAGTTTAAAATTAAAAGCTCTTATCAAAACGATTTGCTTCTAGAGAACAATGACACCTTAGAAGTAATTCCGCAAATTATAACCAACGATGCCGAAGAGTTTTTGTTTGTTGCCAAATATGTACAAAGCTTAGGTTACAAAGAATTGAATTGGAATTTAGGTTGCCCATACCCTATGGTTGCAAAATCTGGAATGGGTTCTGGTTTAATTTGCAACCCTGGCAAAATTGATAATATTTTAGAACGCGCGCACAAAGAAACCGATATTTTAGTATCTATGAAAATGCGTATGGGTTACGACAATGCTGAAGAAATACTAGATGTATTTCCTATTTTAGATCAATACCCCCTTAAAAACATAGCTATTCATGCACGTATTGGAAAGCAACTCTATAAAGGTCCTGTAGATTTAGATGCCTTTGAACGCTGTATTACAAGCACCAAACATAAACTCTATTACAATGGTGATATTACTAGTGTTGAAGCTTTTAAAAGTATACAAACGCGTTTCCCTAGTTTAGATCATTTTATGATTGGTCGTGGCTTAATTGCTGATCCCTTTTTACCACAAATGATAAAAGACGATACTACGGAATATCCTAAAGACCGTTGGGATATTTTTGAAGAATTCCACAATACCATTTATAGCCAGTACGATGAATATCTTTCTGGACCAACACCTATTAAAATGAAAATGTTAGGCTTTTGGGAATTCTTTTCGCAATCTTGCTCAAACCCTCAGAAAACATATAAAGCTATAAAGAAAGCCACCAATCCTTTTAAATACAAACAAGCTGTTAGTATGATTTTGGCTAATGAACGTAAATTGAAAAACTAAATAATATTTAACGTTTACTTTGAAGTTTTACTATAAAGGGGATTATTTAATTAAGACTTCATTCTTAACCATAACAACTTTAGTGTCTTTGAGAAATGCTTTTTGTTCATCTAGAAATTGATTTATTTTAATTTCAGAATCTACTATTTCAATAAGATGTGGATGTTTGCTATGGCGAATTTCACTTATTCCCCAATTTACTTTTTGGTTATTTAAATAGCCCTTGCTTACATTAAGGTGCAATACTTGTTCCAATCCGAAGGTTTTCGCTCGTTTTATAAGTTCGGTTGAAAAATCGGAAGCATACATTTTTTTCCAAAATGACTGATTGTTAATCTTCTGACCATACTCAAAATAGATACGTATCGTAATTAAATCTGTCATTTCTTAGTTCGTTTTTTATTTATTTCAGATAAAGAAAGTCCTTTTTCACCTTTGAACAATTTGTGTTTCGGGCTACCAATAATTTGAGAAGCATACACTCCTGAATGCCCCGAGAACAAATATGCAGTAGAACAAGCCAAGGCTATAAAAACACCAGATTCTATTCCAAAAAGTTCAATTCCCATAATAGTACAGGCAATTGGTGTGTTGGTTGCTCCTGCAAAAACCGCGACAAATCCCATACCTGCAAGTAAAGCCATAGGTAGCGGAATAAACCAGATTAGCACATTTCCTAAGGCTGCACCTATAAAGAACAAAGGAGTGACTTCACCTCCTTTAAATCCTGCTCCGAGAGTGAAAGACGTAAATAAAAGTTTTAACAGAAAATCGTAAGAATTCAGGTTAACATCAAAAGCCTCTACAATAGTAGGAATACCAAGACCAATATACTTTGTTGTGCCCATAAAATAAATAGCAATAGCCAATATAGTACCACCTATTACTGGCCTAAGCGGAGGATACTTTATGTACTTACCAAAAAGATTGCTCCAAAAATGAGTCGATTTAGAAAACAACATGGCTACAAGTCCGAAAATAATACCAGCCAATAAGCACCATAATAAATTTATAGGTGTCATTTCTGCCACGGTATTAATATGATAATGGGTGTGGGATACATTCCAAATTTCGCAAAAATAATTTGCAAAAACAGCAGACATAAAACTCGGTATAATAGCATCTAATCGCAATCTACCCAATACCAAAACTTCCAATGCAAAAATACCGCCTGCCAATGGTGTTCCAAAAACAGAAGCAAAACCTGCACTAATACCGGCAATTAAAACAATTTTACGATCGCGTTTTGAGAACTTTAAAACCTTGGTAAACCTATCGGCAATAGCGCCACCTATTTGTACCGCAGTACCTTCTCGTCCGGCAGAACCTCCAAAAAAGTGCGTAATAATGGTACCAAATAACACGAGTGGTACCATTCTAAATGGAATTATTTTTTTAGGTGAATGAAATTCTTCTAACAACAAATTATTTCCCTTCACCACACTACTTCCGTAATAATGGTAAGATAAACCAATAACCAAGCCACCAACAGGTAATAAGGATATAACCCATAAATGAGATTCTCGCCAATTTGTAGCCCACTCTAAACTTAATAGAAAAAAAGCAGAAACACTACCTGCTAAAACACCAAGTGTTAAACAGATTAAAACCCATTTTAGGAGATATAGCAAAGAGGGAATTTGTTCAAATGAGAATAAAAAATCTTTAATTTCGTTTTTTTTCATAGTGCTTTAAATGTATGATTCTACAGAGACATAAGTCTATTAAAGTAGATGTCATTAGCTCTAAGCAGAACCGTTACAAGCAAACCTCATTGCCAAATTTGAAATGCAAATATAAATAAAAAAACGTTTTACGCTGTGCCATATCTAGTATTGCTAATTGGCAGATGTTAATATTGCTTACAAAAGCCAATAACCCTAGCAACACGTACGTTAGGGATTGAACGGCTTGTTTGAGCTCTTTTTGTGTGGTTGCACCTATGCAACACAAAAAAGCGAGTAGTGAAAGCCCGACCCTTTTCGGGTAACGTCCAAAACCTTTAAAATATAAAAAGCCCGCCAACTTACGCTGACGGGCTTTTATAAAAAAAAGAGTTTGAGTTAGTCTTCTTCTTTCTTTTTTCCTTCTAATTTATTTACAGTATCATACATTACTGGTGTTGCTATAAAAAGCGACGAGTATGTACCTACTATTACACCTACTATTAAGGCGAACATGAAACCTCTAATAGAATCTCCACCGAAGATAAAGATTGCTAATAACACTACTAATGTTGTTAAAGAAGTATTTAATGTACGGCTTAATGTACTGCTTAATGATGCATTTACAACGCGATCGAATTTCCATCCTGTGTGCTCGTTGAAGAACTCACGCACTCTATCGAATACTACCACGGTATCATTTAATGAATATCCAATTACGGTTAATATTGCTGCTATAAACGCTTGATCGATTTCCATTGAGAATGGCATGAATTTGTACGTTAAAGAGAATACACCTAATACGATTAATACATCGTGGAATACAGCTGCTACTGCACCAAGTGAGTATTGCCATTTTTTAAATCTGATTAAGATATAAAGGAATACTACGATTAATGATCCTAAAACCGCCCAGAATGATTCTTGCTTGATATCATCAGCAATAGTAGGACTTACTTTATCTGTTTTTAATAATCCTACTGTTTTTGTATCAGCATCGCTAATAAACTCCTCGTAAGTAAGACCTTCGAAATACGGTTGTAACGCTGTATAAAGGGTTTTACGAATTTGCTCATCTACTTCAGATCCTGTTTCTTCTACTAAGTATTTTGTAGTAATTTTAACTTGGTTAGCATCTCCAAATATTTTAGCGTTTGCACTACCAAAGACATCTGGGCTAGAAAGTACACCTGTAATTTCTGAAGCACTAACATCGTGATTAAAACGAACTTGGTACGTTCTACCTCCAACAAAATCAACACCTTGATCTAAACTGTTTGTAAATAAAGATCCTAAACTCACTACGATGAATACACCTGAAATGATGTAAGCAATTTTACGTTTCGATAAGAAATCGATACGGATATCACGGAATAAGTTTTTAGTGATTGGTGTAGAGAATGCTAAGTTTCCGCCACGGTTAGAATACCAGTCTATTAGTAAACGTGTGATGAAAATTGCAGTAAATAATGATGTACCAATACCAATGATTAAGGTTGTTGCGAAACCTTTAATTGGTCCTGTACCAAATATAAATAAGATTAATGCTGTTAAACCTGTAGTAATGTTGGCATCTAAGATTGAAGATAAAGCATTGCTAAATCCATCTTGAATCGCTTCTTTTTGACCTTTACCTTTGGCAAGCTCTTCTCGAATACGCTCAAAGACCAGTACGTTTGCATCGACCGACATACCAATTGTTAATACAATACCGGCAATACCAGGTAATGTTAATACAGCACCTAATCCTGAAAGGATACCGAAGATTAAAAGAATGTTTAATGCCATCGCAACATCTGCAAATGCACCAGCTTTACCGTAGTAAAATACCATCCATATTAATACTAATGCTAAAGCAATCATGAACGACATTTTACCGCTATCAATAGCTTCTTGACCTAAAGATGGTCCAACAACTTCACTTTGAATAATATCTGCAGAAGCAGGTAATTTACCAGCACGTAATACGTTTGCTAAATCGATTGCTTCGTTTAAGCTAAAGTCTCCAGAAATTGAAGAGCTACCACCTGCAATTGGCCCGGTTGTTACACCTGGAGCAGAATACACAACGTTATCTAAAACAATTGCAATTTGACTCCCTTGCGTGTATGCGTTACCAGTCATTTCTTCCCAGATTTTAGCACCTTTAGCATTCATTTGCATTGAAACCTCAGATTTACCTGTTGCTCCAAATTGGTTTCTAGCATCTGTAACTACAGCTCCACTTAATTCTGGTTCGTTTTCTCTGTTTCCTTTTAAAGCATATAAGTCTAATAACTCACTTCCCTTTTTAGGTTTTCCGAATACAAATTTTGCGTAACGTTGCTCTGCTGGAAGTAAAGCACGTACTTGAGCCATACTTAAGTAGTTCTCGATAGTTTCTTTATCTTTTGCTTCAAATTGAGCTATAATCGGTCCGCCTTGGTAACCTTGGCCTCTAATTAAATCGAATATTGGGTTAACCGTAGATACTGCAGTAGAATCTGTTTCTGCTTCACCTAAAAGATCGTCGATTGCAGAATCTGCATCTTCAGTATCTTGTGGCTCTTGCTCTGCTGTTTCTGTTTTTGGAGAAACGATATCTTTTAATACTTCGTTAGCTTGCGCTAAAAACGGGAAAAACTGCTCACCTTTATAAGCATCCCAAAATTCTAATTGTGCTGTACTTTGTAATAATTTAATAGCACGCTCTTTATCTTTTACACCTGGTAACTCTACTAAAATACGACCAGAAGTTCCGATACGTTGGATAGTTGGTTGTGTTACACCAAACTCATCGATACGTTTACGTAAAACCTCGAATGCAGAAACTACAGACTCATCAATTTTAGTTGAGATGATGGCTTTAACCTCATCATCCGTCATGTTACCACTAATTTCACCATCTAATGCTTTTGTATAAAAAATATCTGGTGAAGCTAATTTAGTATCTCCTTTAATTTTATCGAAAGCGATGAAGAAATCTTCTAAATATGTATTCTGACTGTTTTTTTGAATTTCAGCAGCATCATCTAAAGCCTTGTTGAATACAGGATCTTTAGTATGGTTAGCTAATCCTTTCAAGATATCTCTAATAGATATTTGAAGTGTAGCACTAATACCACCTTTTAAGTCTAAACCTAAATTCATGGCTTTTTGTTTCACTTCGTTGTAAGTGAATTTTGCGATACCCATATTAAATACGGTATCTGTAGCGATAGCCTCTAAATAAGCAGTCTCTTCGGCGCTACGTTTTGCACGGTAACCTTCTTCGGTATCGGCAATTTTACTAATCGCAATCTCTTCGGCTGCGTTTTCAATTTGTTTCGCTTTAAACGTGAATGATAATTGGTAGATACTTACCAAACCAAACAAAAGCGCAAATAGTTTTACTAATCCTTTATTTTGCATTGTTGTAATTTTAGTGTGTGTCAAAACTTTTTCGACGCGCAAATATATTATTTACGGTCAATATTTGACACTTTTTAGGTTGAAATTGATTGTGTTTGAAATTTTTAATAAAACATGAAAGGCTTTTTACATGCACTAAAGCATCTAAAACCTAACAAACCCATTGGTTTAGCAAGTTGGTCCTGCCCTGCCTTCGGGTATTTTATGAAGATTATTTTCGGTAGAAATTGAAATATTTCTACGCACTTTATAAGCCGTTTTAATGGTGTTATTTTCTAACGAAACATTTACAACTTCTATAAAGAAGAAAATATTTGGATCTGAGAAACGATCACTTTTAGTATCGGTAGTTAATACGCACTTACCATCTAGATCCCAACCAGATGTATTTGCATTCTGAATTTCGAAAACATCGAGATTATAGGCAATATTTGGTGTTTGGGTAGGTAATTCTGTTTTTCTATTGTTTTTACTGAAAGTTTTATTTTCTAAATCTTTAGCAAAAGTTTTTTTAATACTAGCAACATCGGCATCACTGTAGTAGGTGATTTTCAATTTTCCTTGAGCCGTTTGCTGTACTTTTATTTGATTTGCACCAAGCGCTTGTAGTTGCTGCTTTACGTGTGCTACCGCTGTTTGAGCTTCATTTGAAGTAACCTCAACATGATTAAACTCTAATACAATTTCCTGATTAGGTACATTGAATTCCTGCTGAGATATAACAGCCAAGAAACTCAAAATAAAAATTATAGCACCTATGTACCTTTTTAATTGCATGCGGCAAATATAAAAAAATAAAGGCTGTATTGCTACAGCCTCTATATATTTATGTAAATTAATGGTTGTAAGACTATAATTCTAATAAACCATTAGTTTTTGTTACACCTTCTGCACTTGCTTGCATGTGTGCTTTTTCAGCATCACTTAAAGGAATATCGATAATTTGCTCGATACCGTTTTTACCTAAAATTACAGGTACACCAATACAAATATCGTTTAATCCGTATTCACCTTCTAAATAAGTTGAACATGGGAACATTTTCTTTTGATCACAAGCAATAGCTTGAACTAAACCACTTACTGCAGCACCTGGTGCATACCAAGCAGATGTTCCTAATAAACCTGTAAGTGTTGCTCCACCAACTTTAGTATCTGCAGCAACTTGCTCTAAACGCTCTTCGCTTAAAAACTCAGAAACTTTAATAGAATTTCTTGTAGCATGAGATGTTAATGGCACCATACCTTTATCACTATGACCACCAATTACCATACCGTCAACATCGCTAATAGGTGATTCTAAAGCTTCTGCTAATCTATATTTAAAACGAGCCGAATCTAAAGCGCCTCCCATACCAATAATTCTGTTTCTTGGTATATCCAGAGATTTATGAGCTAAATACGTCATAGTATCCATAGGGTTACTTACAACGATAAGAATCATATTTGGAGAATGCTCCAATAAACTTGTTGATACAGCTTTTACAATCCCAGCGTTTATACCAATTAATTCTTCACGAGTCATTCCTGGTTTACGAGGAATTCCAGAAGTAATTACACAAATATCACTACCTGCTGTTTGGCTATAATCGTTAGTTACACCAGTGATTTTTGTATCAAAACCGTTTAATGATGCGGTTTGCATTAAATCCATGGCTTTACCTTCAGCATAACCTTCTTTAATGTCCAACAAAACAACTTCTGATGCGAAATTTTTAATTGCAATATATTCTGCGCAACTTGCGCCTACTGCTCCTGCTCCTACTACAGTTACTTTCATAAGTTTAATTTTAATAAAATTATTTAATATTTAGTCGACAAAACCCTTAAAAAACAGAATTGGTGTCAAGCAAATTTACGAATTTATCTTCTATTTCTTTAACAAGAACGCATATAAATACCCTACTTTTTGAAATAAAAAAAGTGCAGAATAATTTCTGCACTTTTTTAACAACTAACTAAACTAAACTAAATAAAACTAAACTTTTAACTAAACTTTTAACTAAACTTTTCTTTCACAAAACTCAATTCAAAACCTTTTAAAAAGATCTATAAATGAGTGATATTATTTTTAAAATTAAGCCAAAACTGACTTAATTGAAATTTACTCTTTATGGCTAAAATTGATAATATAAATATTCTTTAAATTATGACTATTAAAATTCATTTAAACTCAAAATTTTATTCCTTTTTGCAAGAATAACATATTTTGACGCTAAAGTTTTTATAATCACTGTCTTAGCTGAAGCAAAGATACACTTATTTTTACATTACACAACATTTAAGCGGTAAAAAATGTATTTAATCGAATTTATTATGTTTTTTATCGGATTAAAAATTGAATCTAAGACTTAAATTAGGAGTTAAATCAAGGGATTTGTTATCTATTTGAATGGCAGTATTAGAGTCTTCTGGATTAACTTCATAATACCTATTTATAACATTCTGCGTACCTATAACATTAAATACACCTGCTCTTAAAGCGCCATCCACAGTTTCTGTAACTCGGAATGTATAATTTATTGAAGCATCTAATCGTATAAAATCATCGAGATTAGAACTGTTTGGATCACTATAATTCACCAAAACATTATTTCCATCCCTAACCGTCTCATCTCCTTCAACAGGTTTGGTGTAAGGCTGGCCTGAACGCCACATACCACCAACAGATAGTTCTAACTGCTTTAAAACATTATAATTTACAGCTAACGATACCGAATGCCGTATATCTACATTGTTAGGAAAAACAGATGGACTGAAACTTTGAAATTTATAATTATTTTGACTGTAAGTATAGCTAAGCCATGCACTATACTTATTGGCTGTTTTATTAATTAAAAACTCAGCACCTTTTGCCGTATAGTTTCCGGTGGCATTAACAAACTGAAAATTATTATAAAACCCTTGGTTTAAAGCCGTAATACCATCAACTTGTTTATAGAAGCCTTCAACATCCATTAACCAATTATTTTTATTAAACTCGAAACCTAAAGACACTTGTTTACTTTCAGATATTGGAATATCATTTTCGTTTGCCAGAATCCATCTTCTATTTTCAACACCTAAAAAATTGTCCTGAAAATCAATAATTTGATTTGCCGATTGATTTTTAAATTCGCCTTGTAGCTTAAATGCTATTTGTTGTGATAGTTTTTGCCTAAAATTTAATCGCGGCTCAATAATGAGTTTATTAAATTTCTGAAAATAATTCCCTCTTACACCTACTCGTAAATATGTATTGTTTTTATAAAATTCAATTTCACTGAACAAGGCATGATTTAGAAGAACATCTTTTTTCGTTTTCTCGTAAGATGGCGCACTTACCGTGGTTTCATTCAAAATACCAATTTCACTAAATTGATAACCGTTTAAAAAGTGCAAATATTCATTGATCTTATACTTTGTATTCAGCTTAAAACCGGTTTCTAATACTTCGTTTGCTTGGGTTAGTTGCTGGTTGGTTTCAATTCTATTATCTGTTGCATCTACATTGTAGTTTGAATAAAAAGCAGAGGTTTCTGTCGTGAACCTATCATTCCACGTAGCATTCCAACTTCCACCAAAACCAATATTATCTTGCTGTAAATTACTCGTTTTAGAATTTACATTATCGTCATTATCCGAATATACCTCTGTATAATCTAAATTATTATTAATACCAATTACGTTTGCACGAAACTGATGATTTTCATTTAAATCGAACAATAATTTTGCCGTATAATCGTAAAAGAAAAAATCTGAACTTCGGTTACCATCACTTATGTTATCACTATTAGTTGTTAACTCACTATCCTGAAAACTACGTTCAAAATAATTATCATAAGTTGGTGAATTAAAAACATCAGTAAACGAGCGTCTACCAGAAACATGTAAAGCCAACTTTTCACTAATAGGTATTTCTAAAAACACATCGGCATGCATTAAATTAGCTCCAAAACCTCCAGAAAACGTATTGTTTATTTCATTTTTAGTAGACATATTAATGGTACTAGAAACACCATCACTAAACTCACTTGGCGTTCCATTTTTAGTAACCACGACTTGGTTTGTTAGATACGGATTATAAGCAGACATTAAACCAAAAAAGTGTCCTGAATGATACATTTTAATACCATCCCAAAGTATTAAGTTCTGGTCGTTTGTACCACCACGCACATTAATATTAGCAATACTTTCATTTACGCTTTCTACACCAGGTAAAGCTTGTATAGACTGCAAAACATCGGGATCTGTCAACCCTGGTAACACTCCAAATTTAGCTGTATTTAAAACCGTACTTCCATCAATACGTTTCTGCAAACCTGTTGTTAAAAACTTAGATATTAATATTTTATTAAGCGCTTGGTTTTCTTCTTCCATAGTTATGGTTTTACAAAAACCATCTATAGATCTCAACTCAATAGCTTTAAATGTTAAAGATTTAAACCCTAAAAAACGAATCTCTATTGTTTCATTAATGGGAATATTATTTAACTGAAATCGACCTTCTATATCCGTAATAACACCTCTGGATCTATTATTAATTACCACGGAAGCTCCAAGCAAAGGCAACTGCTCTACGTTATCTATTAAAATACCACAAATCGCAATAGTTTTCTCGATGGTAGAAATGGTAATATACCGTTCGCTAAGTAATTTGAAATTTAAACTGGTAGTCGCATTTAACCTGTTTATTATAAATTGAAGAGATTCGGAATTTTTTATTGAATCAACAAAAACCTGATCTACATCTGTTACCGAATACGAAAACTTAACATCAAATTTGGTTTCAATTTCAGCAATAACATCTATTAACGGCTTCTTATCTTGAGATTGAAATCCGAATGAAAAGAAACCACTGAATAAAATTAAAACGACACAAACTTTAGTTAGATTCATAGTTATAAAACTCAACGTTTTTCCCCGTTATGTTATAGCTTAATTTAAGCGGAATAGTTACAGATTGCAGCGCTATGTTTTTATCGTTATGAGTAAAAGTTCCAGAAAACATTTGTTCTGTATCAATTTTACCCGCATCGATAACAATATCATACTGAACTTCTAGCTCGTTTATTACTTGCCACAACGGCACCTCACTAAAACTAGATTCTTTAGCCAACCATGATGGAATTTCAGCATTAAAAGGCTTAACCTCTAGAAGTTCTCCATGAACAAATCTTACAGATTTGCCTGGTGTTAAAATGGTTTTATTATTTTGATGTGTAACACTTACAGAACCTTCGTAACATTGTACTTCAAAATAATTATCGCGTTCCTTAACATTAAATTGCGTTCCTAAAACCTGAATACTTCCAGCATCGGTAATTACAGTAAATTTCTCACCTTTTGTTACTTTAAAAAAAGCTTCACCTTTTAAGGTTAAACTTCTATTTTGTTTCCATTCCTTTTTGTTAAAAGCCAATTCAGATTGTGCATTTAATATCACTTCAGAATTATCGGGTAATTGTAGAGTTTCGGTTTGAGCAATTTCAGTTGAATAAGATTCCGTATTATTAAAAAACAAAAAGTAAGATGATGTTAACAAAACAACCAATACAGCTGCAACCTTCATGAACATTTTAAAGTTTAATGGAACAACCTTGGTTTCTTCTTTTTTAAATGATCTTTTCTTAAAATCGGCCAGAGCTTGTTCTGCATCTATTTTTGGCACTTCAATCTGTTTAGAATAGAAGCCCATTTTTTCTAGAGTCGAAAAATCTTCCGAAGGATATTTGTTCTTAATATCTTCCAAAGATATTTCACCTTCAAACCATTTTAATATGTCGTTTTTTTTATTCATCTTTTACACTATACAACTATAAGACACCTTATTATTTATTTACCCTATTAAAAAATTAAATTTTTAAGTCTTCAATTTTACTTCTCAATACTTTTAAGGCTGCCGACATTCGTTTTTCAACTGTTTTTTGAGATATATCTAGTAATTCGGCTATCTCTCTATACTTTTTATCTTCTATTCTATTCAATAAAAAAACCTCCCGTTGTTCTGGGCTTAAGTTCTCAATAACCAACATAAGCTTCTGCTTAAACTCATCTTCTTCCATTAAATATTCTGGGTTCAAATTGGTTTCATCTAAATATGGCGATTCTTTTGCATAATTTAGCACCACCTTTTGGTGACGAATAGTATTTAAAAATAAATTATTAACCGTGGTAAAAAGATATGTTTTGGCTTTAGAAAAATCTATTTTAGAACAATTTTCCCAAATTTTAGCAAATGCATCTTGTACATAATCTAAAGATGCATCACTATTTCCACACTTATAAAAGGCAAAATTACTTGCGGCCTGAATATGTTTTGTGTAAAAGGTGTTGAAATGAGATTCTTCGCAAAGTTTATGCTTGGGGCTATTCATAAATTTTATACAAATTGATATGCGGTAAAAATATAACAAAAAAAACCAACAACAATACACACTGATAAACAGTGACTTATATTTAATTTCAAATATTTTATAAAAAATCGTAGGGTAAACTTAAATCTAAGGGTCTTAATTACAGAACGGCGAAAAAAACAGCTGTGAAAAAGAAAATTATAAAAACCCTAAAAATTAAAAACATGAAAAATTTAAAATTATTAACAGCAATCCTACTAACATCAATTATGAGTTTCACATCTTGTCAAGATGAAATTGATAACGAAAACGGACAAAACCCAAATACAAATTCTGCAACATCACCTACAGCAAATAACTTAGAGCGCTCGTCTATGTATGATGGTAGTTTTGATGATTTTTTAGATGGGGTATCTTGTTCGTCTATTTTATTTCCTTTAACTGCAACAATTAATAACACAGAAATTACTTTAATTAGTCAAGCAGATTACCAACTTGTTTTAAATATTTTAGGACAGTTTACAAATGATGATGACAGCATTGAATTTCAATTCCCTTTAACAGTTAAACTAAGTAACTATACTGAAGTACAAGTAACAAACCAAACAGAATACGATGCGCTTATTGATGCTTGTGAAACAGCAGAAAGCGAAGCTGAAGATGCTATAAACTGCATCAATATCGATTTCCCAATTACAATTTTAACTTACGATTTAAGCGCAGAACAAACCGGAAGCGTTGTTATAGAGTCTGAACAACAATTGTACACTTACATGAATAATTTTGACGACGATGCTTTATTTTCAATAAACTACCCTATTACTGCAACATTAACAGGAGAAAGCAATACCGTAATTGAACTTAGTAGCGATGCGGATTTACAAACTGCAATTACAAATTGTTTAGAAAATGATGAAGCTATGGAAGAGGCAGAAGAAAATGCAGACACTTTAGAAAGCATTTTAGTTGATGGCGTTTTTAAAGTAGAATCTTTTATATCTGCTAGTGTTAACACCGCAAATGACTATGCCGATTACACTATCGATTTTGCTAACGATTTAAGTTGTACAGCAGAAAACACAGTGAACACAACCATTAACGACATTGAAGGCACTTATACCGTAGCATCTGAGCTTGAAGTATTTTTAAATTTAACTTTTACAGGAAACACATCTTTCGAATTATTAAATAATACTTGGGAAGTTACAAGTTATTCTCAAAGTTCTATCTCTCTGCAAAGCTCAACAAATTCAGCTATTACATTAGTTTTAACTCAAATTTAAAAACTAGTTTAGCATTTGTTCCGTAAGTTATGGTAAAAGCAGCTGTCTATTTATAGGCAGCTGTTTTATAAAATAAAAACAAAATATAATGAAGTTTAAAATATTAATACCCTTTCTATTTCTCTTGATAATAAGTGCATGTTCTAAAGATGAATCTGAAGAAGACAATGATACAGATAATACGATATCCAAAGTATTAAACCGACAAGCCACAGGAAGTTCTGCTCACGATTTACTATCAGATGACACCTTTACAAGCATAATTATTGAAGTTGTTTACGTAGAAGGATTTGAACCTACGGAAAGTGCTTTAAACAATTTCACTACTTTTTTAGAAAACCGGACCTATAAACCAAATGGTATTACTGTTGAAAAAAGAGCAATTCCTTCACCTGGAAAAACCACTTATAGTTTAGAAGATATTGCCGACATAGAGACAGAGCATAGAACACACTATAACACAAGTAACCAAATTGCTGTTTGGGCTTATTTTTCGGACGGAAAATCAGACAATGATTCTGAAACAGATAATACCGTAGTATTAGGAACTGCTTATTGGAACACCTCGTTTGTAGTTTATCAAGAAACGGTAGAAAGCTTTAGTAATAGTCCGTTTGAGCCAGACAGAACGTTATTAGAGACTACAGTAATTAATCACGAATTTGGGCATATATTTGGGCTTACAAATTTAGGGACACCGCTACAAAGTGAGCATGAAGATGAAGAACATCCAAAACATTGCAATGTAGAAAACTGCTTAATGTATTGGGCATCAGAATCTGCTGTAAATCTAAGCGATATGGCAAGCATGAGTACCGCTCCACAACTGGACGCTCAATGTATTGCCGATTTACAAGCCAATGGCGGAAAATAAAACCTAACAAAAAACTGATCAACTCTTAAACCCTCAATAGAATCATAATATGATGCAGTGTTTTTAACACCTGAAATTAATTTTGAAAAAAAATAAAACCGACTTGGTTATAATTTCGTAGGTATCGATAACAACGAAAAAAAACACAAATATTATGAAACAATTAAATTCAAACAGATTTTTAGCAACTCTAGTTTTAACCTCAATATTGGCATTCTCATGTAGTAATGATGACGATAACAATATGGAAATGGAATCCGCTAGTTCTACAACAGTTTACGCATCGAACAATTCCGATGGTAACATTACTATATATGATGTTACAAATTCTGCAAACATTACAACAAAAACACTAATTACAACATCTACAGCTGCCGATGGTATTTACTTTGATAACGACTCCGATGCTGTTATACAAGCATCACGTTCTGGTTTAGGTCTTGAAGGTTTTTCAAACATTTCTAACCTTTTAGATAACGCTACAATTAACGCAGACATTGACGGAACTATGGATATGACGAGTCCAAGAGAACTTGCCGTTAACGGAAACACTTATGTTGTTGCAGATAATGCTGACGTAGATGGAGATGCAACTACACCAGATGGTAAATTATTTATCTATACACGCAACGGAAATTCTTTCACCCTAAGAACTACTATTACTACCGATTTTAAACTTTGGGGTATTACTTTTAAAAACAACGATTTGTATGCTGTAGTTGATGCAACAAATGAACTTGCTGTTTTTACGAATTTTACAGCTAACACAAGTAACGAAACCTTAAGTGCTTCTAAAAGAATAGCAATAGAAGGCATTGTTAGAACACATGGTTTAACTTATGATAGTGCTTCTGATGTTATGGTAATGACAGATATTGCAGATGCCACTAACGGTCAAGACGATGGTGCATTTCACATCATAGAAGACTTTACAAGTAAGTTTAACGATACTGCCAATGGAGCAACCTTATCTGCATCTCAACAAACACGAGTATCTGGAACCGCTACACTTTTAGGCAACCCTGTAGACGTAGCTTACGATGCTACTACCCAAACCGTATTTATTGCCGAAGCTGGTAACGGCGGTGGTAGAATTTTAGCTTTTAACAACATTGGTTCTGGAGGAAACATGACACCTACTGTTAACAATAGTTTAGCTTCTGCTTCTTCAGTATTTATATATAAAAATTAAAAATTTTGAATTAGTTTTTATAGCAAAAAAAGAACACCCTTAGGTGTTCTTTTTTTGTTCTATATATTATTATTAAAAAAAACTATAGGGTAAACTATATACTAAGTGTCTTATTAATGAAGGCTTATTAAAAGCTTAATTAATCATTAAAATTTTAAAGAGATGACATTATTTAAAACATTAGTATTCGCAATAATTATAGGAAGTTCTTTTGCAACGTATAGTCAAGAAGCAGAAGTTTCTCAAGACGAAAGAATAGATAAAAAATCGTATTACCAAAAACGCGCATTAGAAGATGCCAAATACGAACAACAATTTACAGCTGATTCAAAAGCTGATGATGAAATTTTTTGGGAAGATCAAAAAACCTATGAAAAGAACCTAAAACGAAACGACAAAAAAGCGTACCGCGCTTACATGAAGGGCAAAAAAGATGCTTACGCAAGCCATTACGAATATTGCGACAGCCATTGTCACCATAGCGATCATTACTACCATCATGCTTCTTTTTACTACTATGGTTATAGCAATAACTATTACAACAATAGATATAATAACAGAAGTACAGTTAATACGAGAGTTCGAGTAAGCACACCAAGCGTAAGAGTTGGCTTGGGGTTATTCTAGAAAAGTATATTATAAAAACTTTGCCCCAAATTAGTCCTACATTAATAGCCAAATAAAAAGCGCCTGTCTAAATTTAGACAGGCGCTTTTGTATATAAAATGAATATGTTTTACGCGTCAATATTTGCGTAAATAGCATTCTTCTCAATAAACTCTCTACGAGGTGGTACTTCATCACCCATTAACATAGAGAAAACTCTATCGGCTTCTGTTCCGTTTTCAATTTGAACTAAACGCATCGTTCTAAATTCAGGATTCATAGTGGTATCCCAAAGTTGTTCTGCGTTCATCTCTCCAAGACCTTTATATCGTTGTATCTTAGATCCATCTCCAAATTCTGAAACAATAGTATCACGCTCAGCATCAGACCATGCATATTGTTTTTTAGCACCACGTTTTACTAAGTATAATGGCGGCGTTGCAATGTAGATATGTCCGTTTTCAATAAGTTCCTTCATGTATCTAAAGAAGAACGTTAAAATTAAAGTAGCAATGTGACTACCATCGATATCGGCATCACACATAATCACTACTTTATGGTAACGTAATTTTGAAAGATTTAAAGCTTTACTATCTTCTTCAGTACCAATAGTTACACCAAGTGCTGTAAAGATATTTTTTATCTCTTCGTTTTCAAAAACCTTGTGAACCATGGCTTTTTCAACGTTTAATATTTTACCACGAAGTGGAAGAATAGCTTGAAACGCTCTATCACGACCTTGCTTAGCCGTACCACCTGCCGAATCTCCCTCTACAAGGAATACTTCGCATTTTGCAGGATCTTGCTCAGAACAATCGGATAGTTTACCAGGTAAACCACCAATACTCATTACCGTTTTACGTTGTACCATATCACGAGCCTTTTGAGCGGCGTGACGTGCTTGTGCAGCTAAAATTACTTTTTGAACAATGATTTTAGCATCATCTGGATGTTCTTCTAAGTAATCGGTAAGCATTTCTGATACTGCTTGACTTACAGATGCAGAAACTTCACGGTTACCTAATTTTGTTTTGGTTTGCCCTTCAAACTGAGGCTCCTGTACTTTTACAGAAATAATAGCGGTAAGCCCTTCACGGAAATCATCACCAGCAATATCAAACTTTAAGTTTTTTAACAATCCTGATTCATCTGCATACTTTTTAAGGGTATGAGTTAAACCACGACGGAAACCAGAAAGGTGTGTTCCACCTTCATGTGTATTAATATTATTTACGTAAGAATGTAAATTCTCTGCGTACGATGTATTATAAATCATAGCAACCTCAACAGGTACACCATTTTTCTCACCTTCAAAAGCGATAACATCTTTCATTAAAGGCTCACGAGTGGCATCTAAATACTTGATAAACTCTTTTAAACCTTCTTCAGAATGAAAAGTTTCACCTTCAAACTCACCATCTTCTTTTACTGTTCTTCTATCAACTAAATGAATTGTAATACCTTTATTAAGGTAAGCTAACTCACGTAAACGACTTGCTAAAGTATCATAACTATACTCTAAAGTTTGTTTAAAAATAGTTTCATCTGGTCTAAAAGTAACTATAGTACCACGTTTGTCCGTTTCTCCTATTTTCTTTACAGGATATAGGGCTTTACCGCGCTCGTACTCTTGTTCCCAAACTTCTCCATTTCTATAAACGGTAGCTCTTAAATGTGCAGATAAAGCATTTACACAACTTACACCAACACCGTGCAATCCACCAGAAACTTTATAAGAATCTTTATCGAATTTACCACCAGCACCAATTTTAGTCATTACAACCTCTAGAGCCGAAACGCCTTCTTTTTTGTGTAAATCTACAGGAATACCACGACCATCATCTTCAGTCGTAATCGAGTTATCTTCATTGATAATTACTGTAATATTATTACAATGTCCGGCTAAAGCCTCATCAATCGAGTTATCGACAACCTCGTAAACTAAATGGTGTAAACCACGTACACCAACGTCGCCAATATACATCGACGGACGCATACGCACGTGCTCCATACCTTCTAAAGCTTGAATGCTATCGGCAGAATAATTGTGCTTGTTAAATTCTTCTTTCTGTTCGCTCATAAATTATGAATTGATATTATTTTATTATTAATATGAGACCCTGCTTTTTATACAGGATTAATGAAATTCTAATATTCTATTTTACGCTATGTAAAAAAGATTCAGTATTTCATTAGCATAAAAAAAAGATGCTATAGAGCATCCTTTTGAATACAAACAAATATACGAATTAAAATGGCATTTTAAATACACTTTATCGACTTGACGCAATAATTATTAACATTTGTTAATTTTCGAAAAACGCCTTAAAACGCCTTAAAAGTGCTTTAAATTAAATTAAAGCTATCATAAAGCATACTCTAAAACAATAAAAACAAGAAAGTGTCTTAAAATTGATATTTTGGATTATAAATACAACGCTTTTATGATATCTATATGCCAGATTTCGTGCCCTAGCACCATAAAGGCGACTGCTCTTGCAGACATCGCTGCTCCGTTAGCATTCCCTACAAATTCTAGATCTTCGTTGCTTAAACTCTGTATTAAGGCATTTGTACTTTGGCGAACGCTTAAATATTCGTTTACCAAAATATCCATAGATTTTTGGTTTGCTTTAGAAGGTTTAATATAATCATCCTGCTCAAAACCTGCCATAGCTGTAGCATCGTGACGCGCCATTCTAAAACAACGATACCCCATAACACGCTCGGTATCTATAATATGCTGAAAGACTTCTTTTACGGTCCATTTATTTTCGGCATAACGGTATTCCAATTTATCGTTTGGGATAGCTTTAAAAAATTCAACTACCTCTGTTTTCCCTAAATCAAAACCTTTTTTTAGTGTCCAGCTTTTTGGCACTTTACCTATATAGCCTGCGTAAAACTCGTTATACTCGGTTGTTCTTAAATCGGTTACTTTCATGTATTAAATTTTTGCTTGATATGTGTATAAATCATAATAACGTGCACCTAAAGCAATCAGTTCATCGTGCGTGCCACGTTCTACAACATGGCCGGCTTCGATAACCAAAATTTGATCGGCTTTACGAATTGTACTTAAACGGTGTGCAATAACTATAGTGGTTCTATCTTTTATTAATTCTGATAAACTCTTTTGAATTAAAGCTTCACTTTCGGTATCTAAACTCGATGTGGCTTCATCTAAAATAATAACCTTCGGATTTGCAAGAATAGCACGCGCAATAGCCAAACGTTGACGTTGTCCGCCAGAAAGTTTTACACCACGCTCCCCTATTAACGTTTCTAATCCGTCGTCAAATCTATCCGTAAACTCATTAACATAAGCCGCTTTTACAGCATTTTGTAATTCGGCTTCTGTAGCGTTTGGTCTCGGAAACATAATGTTTTGCCTTATGCTGCCTTCGAACAAAAATTCATCTTGCAGAACCACACCTAAATGCTGGCGATAACTACTTAACCTTACTTTAGATAAATCTTGATTATCAATAGTAACTTTACCTTTTTGAGGCGTTAAAAACGTTGCTGAAAGTCCTGCTATAGTCGACTTACCAGACCCTGAACTCCCAACTAAAGCTGTTACAGAACCCGCCGGCGCTTTAAAGTTAATATTATGCAAGACATCTTTACCTTCCTCGTAAGAGAACGTTACATCTTTAAATTCAATATCACCTTTTAATGTGTTAAGCTCTATGGTTCGGGCTTCGTTATCTTCTTCAGCCGTCATATTCATAAGCTCTTCGGTACGATCTAAACCAGCTAAAGCTTCGGTAAGTTGGCTACCAATGTTACTCATTTGCACAATTGGGGCAATCATAAAACCAAGGACTAAGGTGAAGAAGAGAAATTCACCGGTGGTCATTTCTCCTAAAATCATATAATAACCACCAATCCCCATAATACCTGTAGTGGCTACACCTATTAAAAAGGTAGAAGAACTGGTCATTAAAGCGGTTGCGGTTAAACTCTTTTTTACATTCTGAAATAATTTATCAACACCTTCTTCAAAAACAATATTTTCTTGCTCTTCGGCATTAAAGGCTTTTATTACGCGCACACCAGCAAGCGTTTCGGTAAGTCTACCTTTTACCTCAGCGTTAATTTTTCCGCGTTTTCTAAAAATAGGACGAATATATTTAAAGGCTCTAAGCGCGATATATCCAAAAATGGATAAAGGAACAAACACAAAAAGCGTCATCCATGGGTTTAAATCTATTAATATCACTAGAGAAACAATAGCTGTAAACGATCCACCAACAAGCTGTACTAAACCCGTACCGATTAAATTACGCACACCTTCCACATCGCTCATAATTCGAGATACTAAAGCACCAGATTTGGTATTGTCGAAGAAGCTAATAGGTAGAGAAAGTACTTTTTTTTGTACCTGCGCTCTTAATTCGCTTATTAAGTATTGGGCCTGTACGCTTAAAATTTGTGTTAGTAAAAATGAGGTTACCGCTTGTACTGTAATAGCCGCTATAACGATACCTATTAAATTGTACAACATCGAGATATCTTTGTTTGGTACAACATCGTCTAGCAATACTTTACTTTGCCATGGCAATACTAAACCCGCCAAGCTGCGAATTACTATTAATAACAAACCTAATAGAACCAATTTCCGGCGTGGCCAAATAATGGTTTTAAAGGCTTGGGCCATCGTGACTTTTTGTTTTGTTTTATCTTTGGGTGATGTGGATTCTTTAAGGTGTTGCATGTGAAAATTTAGTATATTGAAAATACATGTCAATAAAGATACCACATGTAGGGATTATGACATATTTTCATTTGCTTTTTTTTAACAACAACCTAACATATTTACACTACAACTCGCTGTAAGTTTTAATTTAACAGACTAGCCTGCGTTAGGGATTGAAGCATTTGTTGGAGCTCTTTTTGTGTGGTTGCACCTATGCAACACAAAAAAGCGACTGCTGAAAGCCCGACCCTTATGGTAACGCCCAAATTATTTTCGAGGAAAAGCACTTTTTTAAATGGCTTATTTACTACTTTTATTTTCTCTTAAAATTTGATTATAAACTATAAAACTAAGTAGATGAAAGTTATTGGAATTGGAAAAAATTATGTGAACGATAAGTCTGAAATTAGCGCCATTAAAACGGGTAAACAGGTTATTTTCACAAAGCCAGATAGTAGCGTTGTAACGGGTAATGCGGATGTTGTTTTCCCGGCAATTACAAACCAATTGGCTTACGAGATAGAGTTGGTAATAAAAATTGGAAAAACGGGTAAAGATATTAGCTTGGAAGATGCTAACGGTTACATTTCGGAAATTGCTGTTGGTATTGATTACACAGCGAAAGATGTACTTGCTGCAAGCCGCGAAAATAAAGGCCCTTGGGCTTTAGCTAAAGGTTTTGATGGTGCCTCACCTATTTCTGGTTTTAAGCCTGTTGCTAACTTCCCAGATTTAAACAATATTAATTTCGATTTGGTTATTAATGGTGAACAAAAACAGGTTGGAAACACCGATTTTATGATTTATAATTTTGCTGAAATTATAGCGTATGTATCGAGTTTTATGACCTTAAAAGAAGGTGATATTATTTTTACTGGCACACCTGCAGCTGGTGTTGGACTTAATGTAAAAGGCGACCATTTACAAGCATCGATTGAAGGTGAATTACTTTTAGATTTTAAATTAATATAATTTTCACACCGAAAACAAACTTATGAAAAACTCGATTGCTGAACGTGTTTGCGATTTCTTAAAAATTTATCCGCCCTTCGATTTAATAAAGTTTAAAAAACTTTTAGAAATCGCCGAAGAAACGGTAATTGTTTACCTCGAAAAAGGTGACACTTTATTTAAGGCAGACCAACCAGCAAACGAGTATTTCTATATTGTAAGAGCTGGAGCCATTAGCTTGTTTCATACAGAAAACAACACACAAGAACTTGTTACTATTAACGATACAGGAGATATTTTTGGCGTGCGCCCTCTTATTGCGCGCGAAAATTATAAATTAACGGCTACGGCAAACGAGGAGACTATTATTTACGCCTTGCCTATTAAAAACTTTCAATCGGCTACAGAGAATAATGCCAAGGTTTATCAATATCTTATTACCGCTTTTGCAACCAACGCCTACGACTCTTACACTACTGAGGAAAACAATGCTATTTTTAAAGATTACCTGCCAAACACCTCGCAAGACATTGTAAATTTCCAAACGGCAAACTATACAAAAACACCAATTACCTGTCCAACAACATCTACTTTACAAGAAGCTGCAATTTTAATGTCTCTACATAAAATTGGCTGTATTATTGTGGTAGACCATAAAAAACCTGTAGGTATAATTACCAATAGTGATATAAAAAATAAAATTGCAACAGGCAAATTTCCGATTACCACAGCAGTTACAAATATTATGAGTTCACCTGTAATTACGGCTAAAAGAGATTTAACAGTTGCCGATGGCCAACTAAAAATGATAAAGAACAGTATTGGTCATTTATGCATTACCAAAGATGGCACGGTAAGTTCTCGCCTAATTGGCGTACTTACGCATCATGATGTTTTGGTTACTTTAGGAAACACACCTTCGGTAATTTTAAAAGAAATAAAACGTGCCAACCGAACAAAAAAACTACGCATAGCACGCTTAAAAGCAAACACATTACTTAAAAGTTATTTAGAACAAAATATTCCGTTAACACATATTATTAATGTTATTTCGGAAATTAACGACGCCGTAACCATTCGTGCCGTTGAAATTGCTTTAAAGAAAATGCCAACAGAGCCACCAGTTGCTTTTTCTTGGCTAGCCTTAGGTAGCCAAGGCAGAAGAGAACAACTACTGTTTACAGATCAGGATAATGCTTTAGTTTTTGAAGATGTACCGGAAGATAAGTACGAAGAAACTCAGGCTTACTTTTTACAACTGGCTAAATACGTAACCAAATCGCTTAATAAAATTGGTTTTGAATATTGTGAAGCTGATATGATGGCGATTAACCCGGAATGGTGTAAATCGATTTCTAAATGGAAAACACAATTTCAGAATTGGATTTTAAGTCCTGATGATAAAGCCATTTTGCTATCCTCTATTTTCTTTGATTACTCTCGTGTTTATGGTAATGAAAAATTAGTTGACACCTTATCGGAAAGTATTTTTGAAGCCTTAGGCGGATCGAGCCTTTTCTATAAATTCCTAGGTAGCGAGGCTATTAAAAGCCCTACGCCTCTTGGTATTTTTAAACAATTTTTGGTTGAACAAAATGGTGAACAAAAAGATTTGTTTAATATTAAAAGTCGTGGTTTAATGCCTTTAATTGATGCTGCGCGTTTACTAGTACTAAGCAATCAAATTAAAAACGTAAACAATACTTACGAGCGCTACGAAAAAATGGCAGAAATAGACCCGAATAATAAAGAACTTTACGAGTCTTGTGCTTATGCTTTTAAGGCTTTGTCTAAATTTAAAACCAAACAAGGTTTACTGCACAATAACTCTGGGAAATTTATAAAACTAGAAACTTTAACTAAGGAAGAAAAACTAAAATTAAAGCGCTGTTTTAAACCCATACACGATATACAAGAGACTTTAAAATTACGTTTCGATTTAAAAAACTTTATCTAAAATGGAATTTAATTGGTTTAATAAGAAACAAGACAATTATCCCGAATTTTATTTGGCCTATTTAGAGCGTTTTAAAAAGAAAGCTAAAGGCCCCATTGAGGATACGCGTTTTGTGGCTTTTGATACAGAAACTACAGGTTTTGATAAAAAGGAAGATCGTGTACTATCTATTGGTGCGGTATCTATTGTTCATAAAACTATACCTGTAAGTAATAGTTTTGAGCTTTATATACATCAGGATATTTTTAAATCTGAAACCGTAAAAATTCATGGTCTTATGAAAAACGGAGATTATGAAAAAGTAACCGAACTAGAGGCTATTGAGGCTTTTTTAGAATACATTCAAAACAGCGTACTTGTGGCTCACCATGCTGGCTTCGATAAAAACATGATGAATGAAATGATGTTACGCAACGGTTTAGGAAAACTAAAAAACAAGTTTATCGATACCGGCGTGCTCTTCAAAAAATCTAAGCATAAAATATATCAAGATACCTTGCAGAAGCATTACTCGCTAGACGATTTATGTAAAGAACTTAACGTCCCTAAAGTGGATAGACATACTGCTAGTGGTGATGCCTTAATAACGGCTATGATATTTTTGAAAATACTTTCCCGATTAGATAAACGCAAGCATTTAAAATGGGGCTATTTACTACACGGCTAAAACTAAAAAAACCGAAACACTAGGCTTCGGTTTTAAATATCTTAATTTATGCTGTTGTTTTAGAAAAAGAAATAACCAATAGACACTTGCATAACTCCGTTTTTATATTTGTCATTAAAGCTATCGACATCATTAACATCTGATAAGCCTACATTATAGCGTGCTGAAAAATTAAGTCCGTTGTCTAATTTATAGCCCAACCCAAAGTTGACACCTAAATCTAAACCTTTGTAACTATCTTTTAGATTAACATCGTCTTGCTTAGCAGAAATTAAAAAGCCTAATTGTGGCCCAGCTTCTAAGCTTAAGCTTTTAGTTAAGTAATACTTCCCCATTAACGGCACGGTGAGATAATCTAACTGAACCGTATCAGATTCATCAGAGCCTAAAGAAAAACCTTGACCAGAATACAAAACCTCAGGTTGAAAAGAGAATTTTTCCGAAAGTGGCACCTCAGCCACAAGTCCGTAATTAAAAGATGTTACCGTGTCAAACCCATCGGTATTATCTCCAGTGATTGAAGCAAAGTTCAACCCTAATTTAGCACCAAATTGAACATCTTGAGCGGTAACTTGTGTTAACCCAAAAACTGCCATCGCAGCAACTAGTAATACTTTTTTCATAATTAAAAATTTATTTGTTATTTAAAACAAAGCAAATCTTTTTTTCATGATTGAAATGCTATTTAAAATAGTTTTAACCTTTTTAACCAAATTTAACAAAACCCTGATTAACAAATAATTAATACCCAATTAAACACAAAACATTAGATTTTCAGCTCTAAAAAACCGATTAAAATTATTCTACAATTTCGTAGTCAATATCAAGCTTTCGCAAAGCACGTAAAGCAGAACCTGTGTTTTTATCGTCCAGCTCAATATCTACAGGATCACCTTCTAAAAGGATGTCCGTAAGTTCATTTGCCAAACCATTATCTATCCCTGTTGAAATCTCTACAATGCATTTGGCTATAGCTCTTCTATCTGGTCTTTGAGCATCACAAGACAATAAGTTTATTTTCATAATAATATTTTATTAAGGCAAGATACTAAAGTTGAGCTTGGTTGGGTTGGATAATTTGGGTTACTCCTACTTTTATTTTATGATTGAGTTCTTTATTCGAATGCTTTTCGGTATTTACTACCTGTTTTCTGAACGTTAAAATCTAGATGTTTTATTTGCGATGTAGTGGTACTAATATTTATTTTTCCCAGTGATATTCTTCAGGTTAGTCTAGAGCAAATGCATTCATATCAGAACGATTTATTTTATTTATCACCTCAAAATTATCGCCAAACTTCTCAATTCAGTCGAACGAATTGAATTTGAATAGTCCGAAAAATATTTTTCAAACTCAATTAGTTTTTCTCCGTTTTCAAATTCAAAACCGAGACAATCAACAACGATTTCACTCATAACTCCATTTAATTCAAAAACAGATTCATATGATTTTAATGTCCGACCTAAGGATTTTAGAATTTCATTTTCAGGATTATTTTTAATTTCAGAGTCTAAATCTGATAATAATATGTCTTTTGCCGCACTAAAGCTCCTCATTTTAAACTACCCCTAACTACATTAATAAGAGTCAGTTACGGATTAAATATACTGAAATTCTTGATTAAGCACAGGCTTTAGCAATTATGGCTGGATTCGAACGTAATCGAATCCACCGTAATTGCATTTATACTTCTTAAGTTAGCATTTAAATAAAAAAGACTAATTTAAACATATAAAATAGAAAGCACAAAAGAGAGGAATAAGGTTAATTTATACGGAGAGACTTCAGATCTCGTCAACATTGTAAATCCCCTCTCTTTTCTACACAGATTTCGAACAGTTCTGTGAGGCTTTAAGACCTCGATTTTAAGTCGTTGAAACTCGCGTAGTATGTCCTTTCAAAAAAATAATTTGTTATGAATAAAGATATTAAATATTTTGGTATTGACATTAGTTATTTAGTTTTTGATGTCACAGATTCAGATGGTAATTATTATCAGTTTAAAAACAAGGTCTCAGGCTTTAAAGCGTTTAGAAAACTCTTAAATTCTGAGAGTCATTGTGTGATGGAAGCTACAGGTTACTATCATTATCAGTTGGCTTATTATTTGTTTGAAGAAGGTCTAAATGTTTCAGTAGAAAATCCGTTGTCTGTAAAACGATTTATCCAGATGCGACTATCCAAGGTTAAGACAGATAAGAGTGATTCAAAACTTATATGTTCTTATGCTGAGCAAGTAGAGTTAAAACTTTGGAAAGGTAGTTCTAAGGAAGTACAGGAGTGTCTTCAAATTACCAGAACCCTTTCTGTATATACAAAACAGCGAACAATGATAAAGAATAAACTTCATGGTGAATCTGTTTTAGGGGAGCCAAGTAAAGCCATTGTGAGATCTTTAAAGCGTAGTTTAAAACATTTAGATAAAGAGATGTCCAGCTTAGAAGAGTTATTGCTAGTTTTAGTAAAAGAGGCTCATAAAGATTTATTTACTCGAATAAAAACCATACCAGGAATCGGAAAAAAAACATCTATTATGTTAATCGTTTTAACAGGTGGTTTTGAACGCTTTTCGAGTGCAGCAGAATTATGTAGTTACGCAGGATTAACTCCAGTGATTAGGCAAAGTGGAAGTAGTATAAAAGGACGACCACGCATTAGTAAAATGGGCAATCAAAAACTCAGGAATTTATTATTTATGTGCAGTTTTACAGCTTGTAAATACAACAAAGCATGCAGGGATATTTATGAACGATTAGTAGCAAAAGGAAAGAGTAAAAAATTAGCATTAATCGCGGTATGTAATAAGCTACTAAAACAAGCTTTTGCTATTGCAAAATCGGGTTTAATATTTGACAAGGAATATAAAAGTACACTAGTGAAAAATTAATAAGATTTTACTTGTTTTTTAGCACAGTACTTGTTAGGTATAGTTATTCTATTTCATCTGAATATCTATTGAAATACGCCTCATCAATGTCATCAATTCCTAGTTCATCACTTAATTTTTTTTTCATAAATTCAAACAAGGCATTGTTGTGGTGAATCTCTTGCTTGGAGTTTCTTTGATTGAATTCATAATAACTGTTAATTTTTACTAAGAACATGAATAAATCTTCTGTTAGATGAAAGTATAAGAGTCTTGTGTTATTTTCAAAATCCAAATCAATATTTTCTTCTGTTTGATACCAATTTTTTAAATTTCTTTCAATATTAGAGTATGTTTTAGATATTGAAAAAAAATCTCTCCAAGTCTCTATTTTTCTTAAATGGGCAAATTTATTTCTAATTTGAGAAAATACTTCTATTTTTTTTGCCATCTCAGAATCAACACCAATTACATCCTTTATCAATAATACTTTTTGATAAAAACTTAAAGAACCAGAATTATGTCCTAATGCCTTTGAATCTAATATATCTATTCCTAATAGTTTACAAATTGTTTCCGAAGTAATTTCTTCAATTAATAGAGAATGATCCAAGACAATATATCTAGTTATATCAGATTTAGAAAAACTATAAATCATTAATTTATTTTTTAATTGTGCCTAACGTTGTTGTATAAGAATATTAGCGGATTTTTACGCACTAACTTTTCGGTTAAACACTGACATTTTTTATATTTTCTTACTTTCATTTTAGCGATTAAACCGCTATTATTTTTATACCTTGTTGTGTGTAGCCTTTACTCCAAAGTAATCATATTTTGCTTTATCATCACATTATTATTCACTCCTTTTATACACTTTGAATTTATCCAAAAATTAGGTTTTGATAAACTATCCTTTCTTTTCGCTTTAGCCTTTTTGCTAACTTTTTTGATACGAGTTATAAGTTCTAGATATAGTTTATGAGTTGAAAGGTTTTCTGTCGAAATTATGTTTCCACTTTCCAAATATTGAATTTCTTTTGGATAACTAATTTCTAGTCCAATATTGGAATTGTTTTTATGGTCATAGAACATAACACTCAATCTTTCTTTATGGTCTACCTGAAGTGAAAAAGGACTAATATTAATTACTGGTTCAAGTTGAGTTGACCGCTTAAAAGTTCTCGTTTCTCCATTTTCATTTTGTTCAAACCTTTCGTATTCGATATATTTTGGATTGTCAGTCAAAGATGTGTGAATATTTAATTTCCAATCATCATTTTTCCATTCCTCACCAGAGATAATTTTTTCATAATATAACTTATATCGAAAAAAAATAGAGGTCTTGTCTTTTATTTCATAATTCTCATCAACTCTGGTATTCGTAATAGCTATGAAGTATTCTAAGCCTTCAAATACCTTTTCAAATTCAATTGGGTGCAATGTGAATTTAAATTTTTTCCATTTTAATGCTTGATAGCTCATTTTTTTTTCAGGTTACACACAACATTGTATATAGTTAGTACTAACTATATAACTATTTATTTTTAAATGATTGATAAATTAAACTACAGTACATTATCCATTATTTCCTGTACAACCTCTGGGTTTAATAATGTACTTGTATCTCCTAAATTACTAGTATCGTTACTTGCTATTTTACGCAAAATACGTCGCATAATTTTACCCGAACGTGTTTTTGGTAAGCCAGCAGTAAACTGAATTTTATCTAGTTTCGCGATTGGCCCGATAGACTCGGTAATCATTTGGTTAATTTCTTTTCTAAGATTGTTTTGATCCCTGGTTTCACCAAAATCCTTCAGAATAACATAACCATAAAGTGCGTTTCCTTTAATATCGTGTGGGAAGCCAACAATAGCCGACTCTGCAACTGCTGGATGCTCGTTAACCGCATCTTCTATAGGAGCGGTACCTAGATTATGACCAGAAACGATAATAACATCGTCTACACGACCCGTAATTCTGTAATAACCAACCTCATCACGCAAGGCGCCATCGCCTGTAAAATATTTATTTTCGTATGCCGAAAAGTACGTATCTTTATAACGTTGGTGATTTCCCCAAATGGTTCTAGCCATACTTGGCCAAGGGAATTTTATACACAAACGTCCGTCGACTTGATTGCCTTTTAACTCCTGCCCTTCTTCATCCATTAAAGCCGGTTGAATACCAATAAACGGTAACGTGGCATAAGTTGGTTTTGTTGGTGTTACAAACGGAATTGGACTAATCATAATTCCGCCAGTTTCTGTTTGCCACCAAGTATCAACAATAGGGCTTTTCTTTTTCCCGACGTTATCGTTATACCAGTGCCAAGCTTCTTCGTTTATAGGCTCGCCTACCGAACCAAGTACTTTTAATGATGATAAATCGTATTTTTCTACTAATTCCACACCTTGTTTTGCCAACGCTCTAATTGCTGTTGGTGCGGTGTAAAACTGATTTACTTTATGTTTTTCTACAATTTCCCAGAAGCGTCCAAAATCTGGATAACTTGGTACACCTTCAAATAAAACAGTTGTGGCTCCATTTGTTAACGGACCGTAAAGAATGTAACTATGCCCAGTAATCCAACCAATATCGGCAGTACACCAATACACATCGTTTTCTTTATATTGAAATATATTTTTAAAAGTATAAGCTGTATAAACCATATATCCGGCTGTGGTATGCACCATGCCTTTTGGTTTTCCGGTAGAACCCGATGTGTACAAAATAAACAACGGATCTTCTGCATTCATAACCTCAGCTTTGCAATCGATAGATGCCGCATCCAAAAGTGGTTGCAACCATTGGTCACGACCAGCTTCCATATGGATATCCGTATTAATTCGTTTGGCAACCAAAACATCTTTAACACCTGGGCAACTCTCTAAAGCCTCGTCTACAATACCTTTTAAATCTATAGTTTTAGAACCTCGGTAAGAACCATCGCTAGTAATTACTATTTTACAATCGGAATCGTTAATTCGAGTTGATAATGCTGTAGCAGAAAAACCTGCAAATACCACCGAGTGAATGGCTCCAATTCTAGCACATGCTAAAGTGGCGATAGCCAATTCGGGAATCATTGGCAAGTAAATACAAACGCGATCGCCTTTTGCAATACCTCTGCTTTTTAAAACATTAGCAAACTGATTTACACGATCGTGCAATTGGTTGTACGAAATATGTTCAGCGGGATCATTCGGGTCGTTTGGCTCAAATAAAATAGCCGTTTTATCGCCTCGCGTTGGCAAATGCCTATCGATACAGTTTTCTGTAATATTTAATTGAGCTCCTTCAAACCACTTTACCTCTGGCTTCGAGAAATCCCAACTTAAAACTTTATCCCATTTTTTTTGCCACATAAAATGCTCTTCAGCTATTTCTTCCCAAAAATTTTCGGGTTCTCTAACCGACTTTCTATAGACTTGATAATATTCTTCTAAATGTTTTATGTGATAATTACTCATGATATGTTTTTAGTTGGTTTTTAACAAAAAAAGTGGAAATTCTTCACTGAATTCTACTTTTAAAAAAGCTATTCAGTTCTGACTTCTAAAATAGCAAAATAATATGTATTTGACTTTGTTTTTAGGTTTTGTTAACAAAATAAGTGTGTTTAAAACAATTAAATTTTAAACGCTTTTAAAAAACGCTTGTTCTGCTTCATTAAATAAACGCGAATGAATTAAAAAACGGAGTCCTAATGGTATTTCTAAAGAAAAACTTGCGCCTCGGCCTTCAGTGACATCTACTGTTAAATGGGTGTGTTTCCAATACTCGAACTGATCTTGATTCATATAAAAATTAACTCCTGCTACACTACCCAATAAAATATCGCTTTCATCGAGATACATATCGTCTTTTTCAAAAATCATTGGAGCCGATCCGTCGCAACAACCTCCACTTTGATGAAAAATAAGTTCACCATGCTTTGCCTGCAATGCTGCTACTACGGCGGCTGCTTCTTTTGTGATTTCTACTCTTTTCATAATTTTAAATTGCATTTTACAAAAAAGGCTGAACACTGCATGGTTCAACCTTTTAAGTCTTAAACTATTAATTTCATTCTAATTCTAAAAGAAGCCTAACTTATTCTTGTCGTAAGAAATGAGCATGTTTTTTGTTTGACGATAATAATTCATCATCATCACATGATTTTCACGACCGAAGCCCGATTTTTTATAACCGCCAAATGGAGCATGCGCTGGGTAAGCATGGTAACAATTCACCCAAACACGCCCAGCTTTTATAGCTCTCGGTATTTGATATAGTTGGTGTGCATCTCGCGTCCAAACCCCAGCACCTAAACCATAAAGTGTATCATTGGCAATTTCCAATGCTTCGGCTTCATCTTTAAATTTTGTAACACAAGCAACAGGACCAAAAATTTCTTCTTGAAAGACTCGCATTTTATTATGGCCTTCTAAAATAGTTGGTTGTATGTAGAATCCGTTTGCAAATTCGCCACTTAGCTTTTTAGCATCGCCACCTGTTAACACCTTTGCACCTTCTTCTTTACCAATTTTTAAATAAGCCTGTATTTTTTCATATTGATCATTCGACGCCTGCGCACCAAGCATGGTATTCACATCGTAAGGATTATCTTGAATAATGGCATTTGTTCTCGCCACAACGCGTTCCATAAAAGCATCATAAATATCTTCTTGCACTAATATTCTAGATGGGCACGTACAAACTTCACCACTATTAAAAGCAAATAAAACAGCGCCTTCAATAGCTTTGTCTAAAAAGGCATCATCATGATCCATTACCGAATTAAAGAATACATTTGGAGATTTTCCGCCCAATTCCATCGTTACCGGATTCAGATTTTTTGAAGCATATTGCATAATTAATTGCCCCGTTGTGGTTTCTCCTGTAAAGGCAACCTTATCTACTTTTGGACTAGACGCTAGTGGTTTTCCTGCTTCTGGACCAAAACCATGTACGATATTAAAAACACCAGGAGGAAATACATCGGCAATTTTCTCCATTAATAATGTAGCCGAAGATGGTGTTTGTTCTGCCGGTTTTAAAACCACACAATTCCCTGTAGCCAAAGCTGGTGGCACTTTCCATGATAACATTAACAAAGGGAAATTCCACGGAATTATTTGCCCCACCACACCCAGCGGTTCTTTAATATTCATAGATAGTGTGTTTGCATCTAGCTCGGTAGCACTACCTTCTTCTGCACGAATACAAGCTGCAAAATAACGCCAATGGTCTACTGCCAAAGGTATATCGGCATTTAAACTTTCGCGTATAGGTTTCCCGTTATCACAGGTTTCCACTAAGGCAAATTCTTCAAGATTGGCTTCAATAATATCGGCTACCTTATTTAATAATGCAGCACGTTCTGCGGCTGGCGTATTTCCCCAAGATTCTTTTGCTGCATTAGCCGCATCGAGCGCCAAGTCTACATCTTCTTTTTGCGATCTCGGATATTTTGCAATTAAACTATTATCAATAGGCGATGTATTCTCAAAATATTCACCCCCAATTGGTGGCACAAATTTTCCGTTGATAAAATTAGAATACGATTCCTTAAATTTTGGTTTAGAATAACTCATTTGTTCTCAGTTTTTGTTGTTGGTTAAACATCTATTAATTTAATCATCAATAATTAACATGAATTTGCATTATTTTAACATATTCATATTTTTATTATTAATAAATTGCTTAATACTTAGTTTTGATAAAGTTATATTATCAAATCACGAATGAATTGAACATAATTATCGAAACATTGAACGTATCTATTATATAACCATTAACACGCATCTTTTTTTGTATTATTGATTATGAGCCAGCTACTAAACCACCACCGAAGCATTAGAAAACTTACAACTTTAGTTGAAAACCGAACCACGTACAATGCGGAATATGCCGAATTAAACATATACGAAACACACGCTTACGCGGAAAAAGTAGCGCTAAAATTCGATTTTCCGATAATTGCGAGTATGCTTACCGGAAAGAAAATAATGCATATTGATGGTTTAGAGTCTTTTGATTTTTTCCCTGGAGAATCTGTAGTCATGCCAACCAACAAAGAAATGGTTATTGATTTCCCCTTAGCAAGCCTAGATAGCCCAACGCAATGTTTAGCTCTAGGCATTGATGGTAGTAAAATAGACGAAGTTGTTCAAAAATTTAACCACCATGTTGCTATAGAAAATGAAAACAATACCTGGAAACTAGACGAAAGTGCATCGCACCTTATTAATAACACCGATGTAAATCACCTTGTGGAACGCTTAGTTTACACCTTTACTAATAACAACACCTCTAAAGATGTGCTGCTAGATTTAATGATACAAGAACTTGTGGTTCGCTTACTGCAAACTAAAGCCAAGGCTTTTATACTTAATGATACCGAATCTATTTTTAATGATACCCGAATTGGTATGGTTATAAAATTTATAAAAAACAACCTGACTAATAAGGACATTAGTGTCGATTTACTCGCTAAAAAAGCTTGTATGAGCACATCTCATTTTCATAAGAAATTTAAAAATACCTTAGGCATCTCTCCTATCGATTATATAAATTCTGAAAAAATAAAGTTCTCTAAAAAACTAATTAAGGAATCTAAAGATTTCCGAATGGCCGAAGTGGCTTTTAAATCGGGTTTTAATAACACGAGCTATTTTAACCGACAATTTAAAAAAGTAGAACTTATAACTCCTCAACAATTTAAGGCGTCCTTAAGTAAATAAGTTTAACCCGATATTAAACCACAAAATTTTTAAATAAAACAACTGCAGTTTTATTCATTTATCCATACTTCAAAATAAGCCGAGCCTTAAGAAATACAAAAAGCATTACAATTAAAGAAACAAGCTACAACTTGTAATAGACTAATTATCTTCTTAACTTTACTAAAAAGCAGAAAAATTATGAAAGATTTAAAATTAGTAGTACTCGCATTTACTCTTGTATTTGCCATTTCTTGTAAAAACTCTAAAAACGAAAACGAAACCATTATAGAAACTGAAGCGGTTAAAAACGTTGAAAACACCATGGTAAAGAATAAAAATTTATCCATTTTATTATCACCAAAAAGCGGAAGTGATATAAAGGGCACACTTAATTTTACTGAAGAAAACGGACAAGTAACCATGAACGGAACCATTTCTGGATTGGAAGCTGGTAAACACGCCATCCATATTCATGAAAAAGCAGATTGTTCGTCGGATGATGGAAAATCTTCTGGCGGACATTGGAATCCTACTGCACAACCACATGGTGCTTGGGGCGATGCCACAGGGTATCATAAAGGCGATATAGGAAACTTAACAGCAAATGCTAACGGAGTTGCAACCCTTGCAAAAACCACAGATGAATGGTGTATAGGTTGCGGCGATGAAACTAAAGATATTTTAGGTAAAGCAGTTATTGTGCATTTAGGTGTAGATGATATGAAATCTCAACCCTCTGGTGATGCTGGCGCTCGTATTGGCTGTGCTGGTATTATAGAATAACTCGCATCTTGTAAAATTGAAGATTACTAAAAACAAAACTGGTTGCATTTATCTTTTAAAGATATATACAACCAGTTTTTTTATACCTACTCTTGTAGTAAGGCAAAAAATTATATTTTAATGTGTTGCTTCTCCTGCTCCACTTGGTATTCTAATGTTTTCAACTATTTCCTGAACATATTCTGGTGGCTCTGGAGTAAACTTCATAATAACCACAGAAACTACAAAATTGATTACCATGGCTACCGTACCAAATCCTTCTGGTGAAATATTAAACCACCAGTCGGCTTTTGTACCACCACCAAACCAACCAAATTTAAACTTGGTCATGTAAAACAACATCGAAAAAATACCAACAACCATACCTGCAATGGCGCCTTCTTTATTCATTTTTTTATAGAAAATACCCAAAATAATAGCAGGGAAAAATGAAGCTGCCGCTAACCCAAAAGCTAACGCAACCGTTGCCGCCACAAAACCTGGCGGATTAATACCGAAATAACCAGCAACACAAACAGCTACTACTGCTGCAAGGCGTGCTGCAATTAATTCTCCTTTTTCGCTAATATCTGGCTTAATCATTTTTTTAATTAAATCGTGAGATACTGATGCCGATATTACTAATAATAAACCCGCCGCTGTAGATAAGGCTGCTGCCAATGCACCTGCTGCAACTAAAGCAATTACCCAGTCTGGTAATTTTGCAATTTCCGGATTTGCCAAAACCATAATATCGTTATCGACAATAAGTTCGTTTTTACTTTCGTCTGCGACGTATTGAATAATACCGTCGTTATTTTTATCATTAAAAACAATTAAACCTGTGGTTTCCCATTTTGTAAACCATTCCGGCATATTTGCATATGGTTGGTTCGATACGGTTTCTATCATGTTTGTACGCGCAAAAACCGATACTGCTGGTGCTGCTGTGTATAGAATTACGATTAGTAATAATGCTAAACCTGCCGATTTTCTTGCATCTTTTACTCTTTTCACTGTAAAGAACCTTACAATTACATGTGGCAATCCTGCTGTACCAACCATTAAAGCTAGCGTAATAGCAAACACATCAATCATAGATTTCGACCCTTCAGTATATTCAGCAAAACCTAAATCGGTGCTTAAACCATCTAATTTATCTAATAAGTAAGTTCCTGAACCATCAGCTAACTGACTACCAAAACCTAATTGCGGAACAGGATTCCCCGTCATTTGAATTGATATAAATATTGCCGGAACCATAAAAGCAAAAATAAGTACACAATATTGAGCGACTTGCGTATATGTAATACCTTTCATTCCTCCTAAAACCGCATAGAATAAAACGATTATCATACCGATAATAACACCTGTATTGATATCAACCTCTAAAAAACGTGAAAAAACTAAGCCCACGCCTCTCATTTGGCCTGCAACATAAGTAAAAGATACAATTAGTGCACAAAAGACACCAACAGAACGTGCGGTGTTAGAATAATAACGATCTCCAATAAAATCTGGAACCGTAAATTTACCGAACTTACGTAAATAAGGCGCTAACAATAAAGCCAACAACACGTATCCGCCTGTCCATCCCATTAAATACACAGCACCATCATAACCTGCAAAAGAAATAATACCTGCCATGGAAATAAACGACGCAGCACTCATCCAATCGGCTGCTGTTGCCATACCATTTGCTAAAGGTGATACTCCACCTCCTGCAACGTAAAACTCTTTTGTAGAACCGGCTCTAGCCCAAATGGATATGCCGATATAAATAGTAAATGTAATACCTACTAAAATGTATGTCCAATTTTGAACGCCCAAACCTGCGAGAAAGCCACTATACATCATATCCGTATTTTTTATCTAATTTATTCATTAAACGAACGTAAACGAATATTAGCACAACAAATACATACATAGAGCCCTGTTGAGCAAACCAAAAACCGAGTTTAAAACCGCCAATTCGGACGGTGTTTAACGCATCTTTAAAAATAATTCCTGCGCCGAAAGAAACTATAAACCATATAAATAGTAGCAGAAGCACATATTTAATGTTTTCTTTCCAATAGGCTTTCGCCCGGTCTTTGTCTGTCATGGTGTAATTTAGTTAGTTGGTAAAGTGAGCAGGTAACATTCGAGTTTAGGAATAAAATGTTACCAGTTGGTAAGGCTAAATCTACACATAAAATTAATATAAAACACGTGAGTCTTTCAAAAACAATTAATTAGCCTTTTTTTAGTTACACATTTAGATGTTTTCTAAAAAAATGAATACTATCTCTAAGCTTCTAATCTCTTAAAATAAGCCTTTGCTTCTTTTAAAACTTTAGGAGCAAGAATAATAGTACTTAACATCGTTGGTATGGCCATAAGTGCAAATACACCATCAATTAAATTAAGCATAACTCTAAAAGGTGTGGTTACCGCCAAAACAATACTTAAAATGTAGATATAATTGTAATAGTGTTTTTTATCGGCACCTATTAAAAAAGATAAACATTTTGAACCGTAATAAGAATAAGAAAACAACGAAGAAATACTAAACACAGCCACACAAACCATTAATAAGTATTTACCATAAACCGGCATAGATTTGCTAAATGCTGAAGCTGTTAAAGTCACTCCGTTATCTCCAGTAGTTTGCCAAACACCTGTAACTAAAATAGCCAAAGCGGTAAGTGTACAAACCACTAGTGTGTCTATCGCAGGCCCTAACATAGCCACTAAACCTTCGCGAATAGGCTCAGCTGTTTTTGTAGCACCATGTGCCATGGGAGCCGTACCAATTCCGGCTTCGTTAGAAAATGCACCACGACGAATACCTAATAAAATTAAGGCTCCAACAACACCTCCAAAAAAGGGTTCACCTTTAAAATTATTCGCCGCAAAGGCATCACTAAAAATCATCATAAAATATTTTGGAACAACTTGGTAATTCGAAATTAGAACAAAAAGTACTAAAGCAAAGTATAATAGCACCATAGCTGGAACCAATTTTGATGCTGCATTACTAATTCGTTTTAAACCTCCAAGAATAATAACGGAAGTTAAACTTACCAAAATTAATGAGAGAATAAGGTTTGATTTTAGCCCAACCTCAATGCCATTAGGTCTTAAAAGAATATCGTTTACAGCCTGCGTTAATTGGTTTACGTTTACCACAGGCAAAGCCCCAATTAAACCAAACACACTAAACATTATAGCCAACGGTTTCCAAGATTTCCCTAAACCTTCGGTAATAAAATACATAGGACCACCTTGTAAATCGCCATTACTATCTTTACCACGAAACATGACGGCTAAAGATGATGTAAAGAATTTTGTAGACATACCAACAATGGCGCTTACCCACATCCAAAACATAGCACCTGGTCCGCCTAGTGAAATAGCGGCGGCTACACCGGCAATATTCCCCATGCCAATGGTAGAGGATAATGCCGTTGTTAAAGCTTTAAAATGCGATATTTCTCCGGGGTCGTCCGGGTTATCATACTTACCCCTTAATACCTGAATAGCATGGCCAATATACCTAAACGGCAAAAATCTTGAGAGTACTAATAAGTACAAACCGCCGCCAATTAATAATAAAACCAAAGGCAAACCCCAAGCGTAATCTGAAAATATTTTTATAATTTGTTCCATGCTTTCAAGTTGATTTTATAAATATATCAATTTACAAACACGACCTTTACATTTTTTAAAAGTATATTTATATTTCAAAACTCATTTTTATTGCAAACCAACCGAATATATTTTATTGATGCCGTTCGAGCATTTGCCATTTTAATGATGCTCCAAGGGCATTTTATTGATAATTTACTCGCTCGAGCATACAGAAGCGACACCAATGCTATTTATAATATTTGGGTCTATTTCCGTGGCTTTACCGCACCTACATTCTTTACAATTTCCGGGCTTGTTTTTTCGTATTTACTATTACGCGCTCATGCTAAAGGAGACGATAAACCTAGAATTAAAAAAGGATTATTTCGTGGCTTGTTATTACTTGTTATTGGTTATAGTTTACGCTTAGATATTTTTAATTGGCTCTCCGGAAATTTTGATAATCGCTTTTTTGTGGTTGATGTGCTGCAATGTATCGGGCTTGCCTTAATCACTTTAGCCGGGCTACATTTGGTTTTCAAAAAATACAATTACCTCTTTTCGTTCGTGCTTTTTACACTTGGTTGTTTATGCTTTATCTCTGAGCCAATATATCGATCAATAGATTTACCTAATACACCACTCGTTTTAGCCAATTACATTACCACAAAAAATGGCTCGGTATTCACTATTTTACCATGGATAGGTTACTCCTTTTTTGGCGCTTTTTTATCTACGGTATTTTTTAGACATCTACACCGAAAACATTTTAAATTAATAGCGATTATCACTTTTTTCGCTACAGGATTCTTTCTTATATTTCAATCGTCACCAATGCTAATTAGACTATATCTTTTAACAGATATTGAGTTACTAAAACAAAGTGCCTATTATAATTACCTTTTCACTAGGCTTGGAGATACCTTAATTTTATTTGGCATTTTTTACAGTTTAGAACGTTTTTTAAGACAATCTATAATTACTAGAATAGGCGAAAAAACACTATCCATATACGTTATCCATTTTATAATCCTTTACGGAAGTTTTACAGGCTTGGGGTTAAATAGTTTTTTTAGAAAATCTTTAAATCCAACGCAAGCCGTTTTAGGTGCTGTTGTTTTTATGATGGTAGTTTGTTTTATTGCTTTTCATTACGCTAAAACAAATGCCTTTATTTATAACTTAATTAGAAAACTTTCAGGGAAATTTAAAAACTAATTATGGCTTACGATGCTTATTTAGCTGATAGGATCCGGCGCGTTCTAAATGACAAACAAATTTATTTTTCTGAATTAAAAATGATGGGTGGTCTCTGTTTTAAAGTTGATAACAAAATGCTTTGCGCAATTTTTATCAATAAAAACTATGGAGATAGTTTGATTATGGCACGAATTGGTGAAAGTGTTTATTTAGATGAACTTAAAAAACCAGAATGCTTATCTATGGATTTTACAGGACGCGCTATGAAAGGTTATATTTATGTAACTCCTGAAGGTTTTGATACCGAAGACGATTTAGAATATTGGATACAATTATGCCTTAACTATAATCCTTTGGCAAAAGCTAGTAAGCCCAAAAAGAAAAAACCGCTTTAGTTTATTCAGAAATCTAACATTGCACTATAAATCAAATTATTCATCTAAGATATACTTACAAGTTTTAACCATAAAAACACATGATAAATGTAAGGTTTTATGTAAAAATACATATCTAATTTTGCAAGGTAAAACTTAGCAAAATGATAAAAAAAATCTCTTTACCTCTGTTAGCCTTATTAGCATGTTTTATGTCCTGCAAAGATTATAATAAAACAATCCACTCGAATGAAATAGCGGAAGTCTCTCATTGGAGCTATGCTGGCGAAACTTCTCCAGAACACTGGATTGAGATTGAAAAAAACTCCGATTGTAATGGCAAACACCAATCGCCTATAAATATTATTAATAAAGATGCAGACTCCTCGGCTACAAAAGGTGATTTAAAAATACTTTATGCGCCGTCTACCCATATCAGTAAAGTAATAAACAACGGACATTCCGTTCAGTTCGATTTTGAGAATGGTGATTCTATAAATTACAAGAATGAAAATTTCTATTTAAAACAAATTCATTTTCATGAACCATCGGAACATAAAATAAATGGTATAATCTATCCCATAGAAATGCATCTAGTGCACATTAGTAAATCGGGGCATATTGCTGTTTTGGGAATAATGGGCGAAGAAGGTGATGACAGTCAATTATTTGAGTTTTTTGAAAGCTTCCTACCCATTAATAATGGAGAAACTAAAGCTATTCATCAAAAAATAGATTTATCTAGTTTATTTTTGGAAGATAAAAACTATTATTCTTATGGCGGATCTTTAACTACGCCACCATGTACCGAAGGTGTAAACTGGTTCGTTTTTAAACAACCTTTTATACTATCGGAAAAAGAAGTTTTAAAACTAAGAAATAATATGCCCGTTAACAATTATAGAAATGAGCAACCCCTAAACGATCGTAAAGTTAAATTCAATTATTAACCTTTTCATTTTTTAAGTTAGATGACATATAAAGCAGTTATTTTTGATTTGGATGGCACATTAGTTAATTCTATAGAAGATATAACAGACGCTATGAATACCGTTCTACGAAATCACAATTACCCTACTCACACTTATAAAACCTATAAAAACCTTGTTGGTAGCGGAATAAAAAGTTTAGTGGTTAATGCCTTACAAAAAAATCACCGAAGTGATTTAGAAATAGATAATTGCCTTAACACCATGATGACTATTTATAGTGAGCGATGCACAACCAAAACGCAGCCTTACAGCGGTATTATTAAACTTTTAGATAGTTTAAAATCGAAACAACTAAAAATAAGCGTTTTTTCAAACAAAGCAGATGTACTTACTAAAAAAGTAGTATCAGCATTGCTGCCAGACTATTTTGAACCTGTTTTCGGGCTGAAGATTGAAGCGCATAAAAAAACCAATCCGATAGTAGCATTAGAAATATGTAAAACATTAAATGTACTACCCGAAGAAACAATTTTTGTTGGTGACACCGGTATTGACATACAAACAGCAAATAACGCAACCATGTTAGCTGTTGGTGTATCTTGGGGGTTTAGAGATAAAAAAAAATTGATTGATCATGGAGCGAGCCACATATTAAATCACCCGCTAGATTTAATCGATTTGTTGTCTGTTTAAAAAACAGAAGACAAAAATTTTAATAAAAAAAGACCTTATATCACAAGGTCCTTTTTTATTAATACTGTTATTTTTTCTACTTCAAATAAGACAAAACATTAGCTTCTATACGTTCTTCAATATTAGAAACATCTGCTTTTACAAAGGTTTCGCCAGTAATATTTTCATAAAGTTCAATATAACGATCGGATACCGATTGGATATATTCATCACTCATAAAAGGTACCGTTTGTCCTTCTAAACCTTGAAAATCGTTTGCTATTAACCACTGACGTACAAACTCTTTAGAAAGTTGCTTTTGAGCTTCTCCTTTTTCTTGACGTTTTTGATAACCATCGGCATAAAAATAACGTGAAGAATCTGGTGTATGAATTTCATCTATTAAGACGATTTTTCCATCTTTAGTTTTTCCAAATTCATATTTTGTATCTACTAAAATTAATCCACGAGACGCTGCTATTTCTGTTCCTCTTTGAAATAATTTGCGCGTATAATCTTCTAAAACCACATAATCTTCTTCGGAAACAATGCCACGCTTTAAAATATCTTCACGAGAAATATCTTCATCATGATCTCCCATTTCGGCTTTAGTTGCTGGCGTAATTATGGGGTTTGGAAACTTATCATTTTCCTTCATTCCATCTGGCATGGCAACGCCACAAAGTATGCGTTTACCTATTTTATACTCACGCGCTGCATGACCAGACATATAGCCACGAATTACCATTTCTACTTTAAAAGGCTCGCATAAATGCCCTACTGCTACATTTGGATCCGGTGTTGCGGTTAACCAATTAGGGACAATATCCTTAGTGGCATCCATCATTTTTGTAGCAATTTGGTTTAATATTTGTCCTTTATAAGGAATGCCTTTTGGCATAACAACATCAAAGGCAGATAAACGATCGGTAGCTACCATCACTAACTCGTTATCATTAATATTATATACGGCTCTTACTTTTCCTTTATAAAGACTTTTTTGTCCTGGAAAATTGAAATTAGTATCAGTAATTGTGTTCATTAGAAGTAAACTATTGTTTGTTTTGCAAATGTAATTTGTTTACTATCGCCAAACAAATCTAAATAAAAAAAGGAGAAATATAAATTTCTCCTTTTAAGTATTATTAAATAGTATGGTGATTTATTTAAATCTAATATTATAGGTAACTCCTACTCCTACATTTTGCACATCCACATCGTATTCTGCAAACGTATTTTGATAATAAGCGTAGAAATTCCAATCTTTATTATGGTAACCAATTTGAGGATTAACATATAATCCACCATCGTTATTTTCAACATTAGTTAAAAAACCATACCCAACATCTGTTCCTAAAAACAAACCATTTGGCGTAAAATAATAACGAAAGAAACCTGCTGCGGGAATCACACCAAAATCGTCAACGTTATCTTTTCCAAAAAAGTGGTTATAACCTGAAGCTACTCCAATTCCAATATTAGGGTTAATTAAATATTGCCCTCTTAAATCTAAACCTAAAGAATAAGAAGATGCATCGTTTACATCACCTACTGGTACTCCTGTTATTATTCCGGCCTTTAACCATGAGTTATCTGAAGTTATTTCTACATCTTCTTGTGCAAAAACTGAGTTAAAACCGAATAAGACTGCTACTAAAAGTATTTTTTTCATAATATATTTCGTTTATAATTATATGCAAATTTCCAAAACTTAAACTTAAAAAAGTTACAAGATTTTAGGTAATGTTTATAGAATTATAGGATGTGCTTTCGTTAAAAACTCCAAATCAACACTTTACAGGAAAAGGGATAAAATAGCAAAAGCCAGTTAAAAACTGGCTTTTGTTATTCTATAAATAATTGGGCTAATTTTAGATCCTATTTACTAATCTATATTCTCGATACTTTTATAAGCTTCAATTACTTTTTTAACGAGTTTATGACGAACGACATCTTTATCGTCAAGAAAAATCATACCAACACCTTCAACATTTTTCAGAATTAAAAGTGCTTCTTTTAGTCCAGAGATAGTACGCCGTGGTAAATCTATTTGCCCAGGATCTCCGGTTAATAGAAACTTAGCGTGTTTACCCATTCTGGTTAAAAACATTTTCATTTGGGCGTGTGTTGTATTTTGCCCTTCATCTAAAATAACAAAAGCATTATCTAGAGTTCTACCACGCATAAAGGCCAAAGGCGCAATTTGTATGGTACCATTCTCGATATACTGAGCTAGTTTTTCAGCGGGAATCATATCACGGAGTGCATCGTAAAGTGGCTGCATGTATGGATCTAACTTTTCTTTTAAATCTCCTGGTAGAAAACCCAAATTCTCACCGGCTTCTACAGCAGGCCTTGTTAAAATTATACGTTTTACCTCTCTATTCTTTAATGCTTGTACGGCCAATGCTACACCAGTATATGTTTTACCTGTTCCGGCTGGACCAATAGCAAAAACCATATCGTTTTTGTGCATAAGCTCCACCATTTTTCTTTGGTTTGCAGTTTGGGCTTTGATAAGTTTGCCTCCTACGCCGTGTACAATTACTTCGCCTCCTTTGTTAGATGCAATATAATCGTCACTACTTTGGCTTGTTAAAACACGTTCAATAACGTTTTCGTCTAACTTATTATATTTGGCAAAATGCTTGATGAGCATCGTCATCCGACGATTAAACTCGTCTAGCATTTCTTCTTCTCCAAAAGCTTTAATTTGATTGCCGCGGGCTACAATTTTTAATTTAGGAAAGTACTTTTTTAAAAGTTCGATATTTACATTTTGTGCGCCAAAAAACTCTTTAGGCGTAATTTCTTCTAATTCAATGATGATTTCATTCAAAGGCGTTGTTTTAATTTTAACTAAATTAGATATTAAAACCTCTCAATTTTCATTTAAAATATAAAAACGAAAACAAAAATTTATGTAGGTTTGTATCTCGTAAGTGTTCATCTCAAAAATACATAATTTTAGATAACAAAACGCTAAAAACATATCAACAATTTCGTTCATGGCTATAATAACATTAACATCAGATTTTGGCTTAAAAGACCACTTTACTGGCGCAACTAAAGGTGCCATTTATAGTGAGTTGCCTGATGTTAATATTGTTGATATCTCGCATAATGTATCACCATTTAGTATTCCAGAAGCGGCATATATTATACAAAATGCCTATAGTAGTTTCCCTGAAGGTACTATACATATTATTGGTATTGACTCGGAAATTAATCCGGAAAACAAACATATTGCGGTAAAACTAGATGGGCATTATTTTATTTGTGCCAACAATGGTATTATGAGTATGATTTGCTCGGAAATTGTTCCCGAAAAAATTGTTGAAATTAATATTCACGATAAAATACAAACAAGTTTCCCTGTTTTAGATGTTTTTGTAAAAGTAGCCTGCCATATTGCTCGTGGAGGCACTTTGGATGTGGTTGGAAAAACCATAAGTAGTATTAAACCTATTAAAAACATTGAGCCTTTTGTTAATGATGATAAAACTCAAATTATTGGTAGTGTAATTTATATTGATAATTATGGAAACGTGGTTACCAATATTAAACGCAGCTTTTTTGAAAGTGTACAAAAAGGTCGCGATTTTGAAATTTCGGCAAGAAATTATAAATTTAAAAAAATTCATCTTAAATATAGCGATATTGTAAACTTCGATATTCCTGCTGAAAAACGTCAAGATGAAGGACGCAAATTAGTAGTGTTTAATTCTGGTGGTTTTTTAGAAATTTCGGTGTTTAAAAGTAACCCATCTACCGTTGGTAGTGCATCTACTTTATTAGGTTTAGGCATTATGGATGCTGTAAGTGTTAATTTTAGTGCTTCTTCCATTATTGCAAAAAGTCAAATTGCGCTAGATGGTCGTATTTAAATAACAAACCATCTCAATACAATCCCTTTCGAGGAATAACCAAAACAGTAAAATATGTTAGTTAGAATTGTTAAAATGGTTTTTTACAGACAGAATGTCGACGTTTTTTTAGAAAGTTTTGAAAATAATAAAACTAGAATCAGAGCTTCTAACGGTTGTACTTTTTTAGAATTGTATCGCGATAAAAACGACCCGAATATACTTTTCACCTACAGTTACTGGGATAGTGACGCCCAATTGCAAGAATACAGACAATCTAAAGAGTTTAAAGCACTTTGGAAAACATTAAAGCCACTTTTTAGTTCTAGACCAGAGGCTTGGAGTTTGGATAGGTTAGAGACTTTAGATTAATACTAAATTAATAATAAAAGCAATAATAAAAGCAATAATTTATAATTGCGACTACATTTGTAAAACATATGCTCGCCATACTTAAAAAAGAAATAAACGCATTTTTCGCATCGCCTATTGGTTATTTAGTAATTGCCATTTTTTTATTACTAAACGGACTTTTTTTATGGGTATTTAAAGGTGACTTCAATATTCTAGATTACGGATTTTCCGATCTATCACCTTTCTTTCTACTTGCGCCTTGGATTTTAATGTTCCTAATTCCAGCGGTAACCATGCGTAGCTTTTCCGATGAAAAAAAGCAAGGCACCTTAGAACTTCTATTAACAAAACCGACATCACTTACTAGTATTGTATTAGGTAAATATTTTGGAGCTTTTATTTTAATTGTAATAGCTCTTGCACCAACACTACTATACGTTTATACTATAACCCAGTTAGGGAATCCTGTCGGAAATTTAGATATTGGTAGCACGATGGGTTCCTATTTTGGTTTACTATTTTTATCTGCCGCATATACAGCTATTGGCGTTTTCTCCTCCACAATTACCGATAATCAAATTGTAGCTTTTATAAGCTCAGTATTTTTATGTTTCTTATTTTATATTGGTTTTGAAGGTATAGCCGATTATGCTTCTAGCCATTTTATTGATCAATTAGGTATGAGCTCGCATTATAAAAGCATGAGCCGTGGTGTTCTAGATACAACCGATGTTTTATACTTTTTAAGCCTTACCATCTTTTTCATTTTTATAACTATTAAAGGTATTAAAAATGAAAAGTTGAAGAAAAAATCATGGATACAAATTGCTAGCCTTTTTATTGGTTTATTAATTCTGAATAGTGCCGTTAACGGAATACATAAACGTTTTGATTTAACCGAAGATTCACGATATACATTAAGCAAAGCCAGTTTAGAAATTATAAAAGACGTAGATACTCCAATAATTATTGATGTATTTCTGGATAGTGAAAATTTTCCTTCGGAATTCAGACGTTTACAAGCAGAAACAAAACAATTACTTGAGGAGTTTGAAGCTGAAAACCCAAATATCATTTTCAACTTTTTCAATCCTTTAGAAGATGAAGCTAATCGTGATATTATCATAGAACAACTTACCCAACGTGGTTTAACACCTATGCAAATGAGTGTTCAAGAAAATGGAGCATCAACCCAAGCTATTATTTTTCCTTGGGCGTTGGCTAGCTATAACAACCAAACGGTAACAATTCCGCTAATAAAAAACAAAATTGGTACCAACCAACAAGAATTAGTAAGCAACTCTGTACAGCATTTAGAATACGCTTTCGCGGATGGGTTTAGAAAACTTACCAACCCTAAAAGCAAAAAAATTGCAATTCTAAAAGGCAACCAGCAATTGGAAGATAAGTACATTGCCGATTTTGTAAAAAAATTAGGAGAATATTATTTAATCGCGCCATTTACTTTGGATAGCGTTGCCAAACAACCTCAAAAAACTTTAGAAGCATTAAATAACTTCGATTTAATAATTTCAGCAAAACCAACAGAAGCTTTTACTGAAAGTGAAAAACTAGTCTTAGACCAGTACACGATGCATGGCGGCAAAAGTCTTTGGTTAATAGATGCCGTTGCTATTGAAAAGGATAGTTTATACAATGCTTTAGGTGAAAATTTTGCCATTCAAAGAGATTTAAACTTAACCGATTTTTTCTTTAAATATGGTATACGTATAAACCCAGTAATGGTATCCTCAATATATTCTGCACCAATTACATTAGCCATGGGAGAAGGTAGTCAATCTCAATTTCAAAATTTACGCTGGCCCTATTCTCCATTTGGTAGTTCAAGTAGTAACCACCCTATTGTAAATAATCTAGATTTGGTAAAATTCGACTTTGCCAACCAAATAGATACACTTAAAAATAATATAGACAAAACCATTCTTTTAGAAACAGCTCCAATAGCAAAACTAGAAGGTACACCTAGAAAAATAAGTTTAGACTTAGTCACTCAAGAACAAAGTCCTTCAGAATTTAACTCAGGAAAACAAACCTTAGCCGTATTACTAGAAGGTGAATTTCCATCAGCTTACATTAACAGGATTAAGGCTTTTAAGCTCGGTCAAAACAAAGATAAAAGTATAGCAACCAAAATAGTTATTATTGCTGATGGAGACGTTATAAAGAACGATGTTATTAAAAACGTACCACAAGAATTAGGTTTTGATCGCTGGACCGGAAAAATTTACGGTAATAAAGAATTTTTACTGAATACAGTAAATTATTTACTCGATGATAACGGACTTATAAACATTAGATCTAAAGAAATTGCAGTGGCCTTTTTAAACCGACAAAAAATAACTGCAGAAAAAACACAATGGCAACTTATTAACATTGCATTACCACTAATTTTGTTAGCTATATTCGGGTTTAGCTTCGATTACTTTAGAAAGAAAAAATATAGTGCTTAAATGTTAATAAGTTTGTTTCCAAATATAAGTCTTAAAGAATATATTTGTAAGTAGCATAATTACAATTTTAACTAAGTTAATAGATGAAACATTTATAACTAAACACACTTTTATTGTTGTTTAAAGTTATAAGTTAAATGTAACATCTGACCTCTAAAAAATATAATTCAACACATGAAATTTATAGTATCAAGTACTTATTTGTTAAAACAATTACAGGTTTTAGGTGGTGTAATCAATAGTTCGAACACCCTACCTATTTTAGATAATTTTTTATTTGAATTAGACCATAACAAACTAACAGTTTCGGCTAGTGATTTAGAAACCACTATGGCTTCGACATTAGACGTTGAAAGTGACAGCGAAGGCAGTGTTGCCATTCCTGCACGTTTGTTGTTAGATACTTTAAAAACGTTTCCTGAGCAACCTTTAACTTTTGTTGTTGAAGATAATAACACCGTTGAAATTAGCTCAAACCATGGTAAATACGCTTTAGCTTATGCCGATGGTAACGAGTTCCCTAAAGCTGTAGCATTAGAAGATCCAAGCAAAACAGTTATTGTTGGAGATATTTTAGCAACTGCAATTAGCAAAACAATATTCGCTGCTGGAAACGATGATTTACGCCCAGTAATGAGTGGTGTATTTTTTCAATTTTCGACAGAAGGCTTAACATTTGTAGCTACAGATGCTCATAAGTTAGTAAAATATACACGTGCTGATGTGCAGGCTAACCAAGTAGCCGAATTTATTATGCCTAAAAAACCTTTAAATTTATTGAAAGGAATTTTAGCCGGTAGTGAAAATGAAGTTACTATAGATTATAACGAAAGTAATGCAAAATTTACTTTTGAGAATTCCGAGTTAATTTGCCGTTTAATAGATGGAAAATATCCAAATTACGAAGCGGTAATTCCTAAAGAGAATCCTAATAAATTAGCTATAGATAGAACTCAGTTTTTAAACTCTGTTCGTCGTGTTAGTATTTTCTCTAACAAAACAACTCACCAAATTCGTTTAAAAATCGCAGGTGCAGAATTAAATATTTCAGCTGAAGATGTAGATTACAGTAACAAAGCTGAAGAGCGTTTAACTTGTGATTACCAAGGTGATGATATGCAAATTGGTTTTAACTCTCGTTTCTTAACTGAAATGCTTAACAATTTAGGTTCAGATGAAGTTCAACTAGAAATGAGTATGCCAAACAGAGCTGGTATTTTAACACCCGTTGATGGTTTAGATGAAGGTGAACACATTACAATGCTTGTTATGCCGGTTATGTTAAACGCATAAGGCTTACCTAGATTTAATATTGCAATAATAAATCTTCAACATAAAAAAAGAGGTTATTTGATTTAATTCAAATAACCTCTTTTTTTGCTTTCGTACATCTTTAAATAGTATTTGTATACAATTATTATATACACAGCTATTAGCAGCTTAATACATGTACTAATATCGATAACTAGTTATAATAAGTCAACCGATAAACTAATAACGTATTAAATAAACTCAATTTAAGTTTAATCTTAAAACCTCTACTACAAAAACAGTATTATAAATAGATTTAGATACTCTTAGTAGACTCTATACATCAAGAATTCATATATAAGCCTATATGCTTAACTGACAGGAAAACCAAAGATCCAGATCTAAAATCTCTTGAATTTAAACGTATCAAAATAAATTAAACAAAACTACCTTCCTTGTATTTATTAATACAGTTACTTAAGGTGTTATGGTATCCTTATAAAACTCCCTTTTAATAAACAGAACAATATCGCTTACGCGGAAGTATAACTAAGCATATCATTAAATGGAAGGATTAATGCATTCTAAAGTAACAATCTTATTACCTTTTAAACAGTAGTATAACAAAATATAGTAAGCTTAACACTTAATATACTACTTAGCTTGTACTCACTCAATATTCAAAAATTATACAGCCATCTTATATTGAAGAAAATAAAAAAAGCCTATTTAAATCGTAAACAGCTCATTCAATACACCTTACCAATAATTATTTAGGTTAAGTTTATTGCAAAAAAAATCCTCAACAATTTCTTGTTGAGGACTAAAAAAGGCAACGACCTACTCTCCCACAAATGCAGTACCATCGGCGCTAATGGGCTTAACTTCTCTGTTCGGAATGGTAAGAGGTGAGCCCCATCGCTATAACCACCTTAAGTTATAGCTGCTCGCTATTAGATCTAAATCCTTTAGCATACAGCGTTTATCGCTTTGGATAAACAAATATCTTAACATATTGAAACAAAAATCATGAACTTATTTTATAATACTTCTAATTGTATAACTTTTAAAAAAACAGGCGTACAATAAGCCTATGGGTTATTAGTACTACTTGGCTATGACATTACTGCCTTTACACCTATAGCCTATCAACGTGGTAATCTTCCACGACCCTTTAAAGAAATCTCATCTTGTGGTGGGTTTCGCGCTTATATGCTTTCAGCGCTTATCCCTTCCCAACGTAGCTACTCAGCAATGCTCCTGGCGGAACAACTGATACACCAGAGGTTAGTCCAACTCGGTCCTCTCGTACTAGAGTCAGATCCACTCAAATTTCTAACGCCCACTGTAGATAGAGACCGAACTGTCTCACGACGTTCTGAACCCAGCTCGCGTGCCACTTTAATGGGCGAACAGCCCAACCCTTGGGACCTTCTCCAGCCCCAGGATGTGACGAGCCGACATCGAGGTGCCAAACCCCCCCGTCGATATGAGCTCTTGGGGGAGATCAGCCTGTTATCCCCGGCGTACCTTTTATCCTTTGAGCGATGGCCCTTCCATACGGAACCACCGGATCACTATGCTCTACTTTCGTACCTGATCGACTTGTAGGTCTCTCAGTCAAGCTCCCTTATGCCATTGCACTCTACGCACGATTACCAACCGTGCTGAGGGAACCTTTAGAAGCCTCCGTTACTCTTTTGGAGGCGACCACCCCAGTCAAACTACCCACCAAGCACTGTCCCTTCAATAGAAGGTTAGACTCTAGATAAGCAAAGGGTGGTATTTCAACAATGACTCCACAACGCCTAGCGACGCCGCTTCAAAGTCTCCCACCTATCCTACACATTACTTATCCAAAACCAATACTAAGCTATAGTAAAGGTGCACGGGGTCTTTTCGTCCCACAGCGGGTAATCGGCATCTTCACCGATACTACAATTTCACCGAGCTCATGGCTGAGACAGTGTCCAGATCGTTGCACCATTCGTGCAGGTCGGAACTTACCCGACAAGGAATTTCGCTACCTTAGGACCGTTATAGTTACGGCCGCCGTTTACTGGGGCTTCATTTGAATGCTTCGCCGAAGCTAACATCTCCACTTAACCTTCCAGCACCGGGCAGGTGTCAGGCCATATACATCATCTTTCAATTTAGCATAGCCCTGTGTTTTTGATAAACAGTCGCCTGGACCTTTTCACTGCGGCCACCCCGAAGGGTGGCGACTCTTCTCCCGAAGTTACGAGTCTATTTTGCCTAATTCCTTAGCCATGAATCTCTCGAGCACCTTAGAATTCTCATCCCAACTACCTGTGTCGGTTTAGGGTACGGGCTGCTTCTCTTGCTTTTCTTGGAAGTCGATTTGCTAGATTATCACCTTGACCGAAGTCTCAGTGTACTATCGCGGTGTTACCACTCGCTTCAACGCACAATTCCGTCTGTGCGCACTAACTTTTCGCCTCCGTCACTTTTAATGAGAGCAGGTACAGGAATATTAACCTGTTGTCCATCCACTACCCCTTTCGGGTTCGCGTTAGGTCCCGACTAACCCTCAGCTGATTAGCATAGCTGAGGAAACCTTAGTCTTTCGGTGTGCGGGTTTCTCGCCCGCATTATCGTTACTTATGCCTACATTTTCTTTTGTAGCTTCTCCAGCATGACTCACATCACACCTTCGACGACACTACAATGCTCCCCTACCGATATTTCTATCCCATAGCTTCGGTAATATGTTTATGCCCGATTATTATCCATGCCGAACCGCTCGACTAGTGAGCTGTTACGCACTCTTTAAATGAATGGCTGCTTCCAAGCCAACATCCTAGCTGTCAAAGCAGTTCAACCTCGTTTTTTCAACTTAACATATATTTTGGGACCTTAGCTGATGGTCTGGGTTCTTTCCCTCTCGGACATGGACCTTAGCACCCATGCCCTCACTGCTGATTAACATTTTATAGCATTCGGAGTTTGTCAGGAATTGGTAGGCGGTGAAGCCCCCGCATCCAATCAGTAGCTCTACCTCTATAAAACTATAAATCAACGCTGCACCTAAATGCATTTCGGGGAGTACGAGCTATTTCCGAGTTTGATTGGCCTTTCACCCCTACCCACAGGTCATCCGAAGACTTTTCAACGTCAACCGGTTCGGTCCTCCACTGTATGTTACTACAGCTTCAACCTGCCCATGGGTAGATCACACGGTTTCGCGTCTACCACTACTAA